>JBBSCL010000284.1:0-5033 GCA_038250345.1 Leptolyngbyales cyanobacterium | reverse complement strand
TAATACCGCCCTGATGTGGGTTTGTCGAGGCAGCCAATCACATTCATCATGGTAGATTTGCCCGACCCGGAGGCACCCATGATCGAGCAAAACTCTCCTTGCTCCACGATCAGATCCACTCCAGCCAAAGCACGGACTTCCGTTTCGCCCGAACCGTAGATTTTATAAATGTCTTCAAGCCGAATGATAGTAGTGTTGGACATGGGAGGGGAAAGGTAAAGGACGAAGGACGAATGTCGAAGGACGAATGTCGAAGGGCGAATGTCGAATGTCGAAGGGCGAAACCCAGCGTCAAGCTTCTGACTCCTGAATCCCTGCTAAGCGCTTCTGAGGGCAACAATGGGATCAAGTTTGGCGGCTTGGCGGGCGGGAACTACGCCGAAGAATAAGCCAATGCCGCCGGAGACTCCGACTGCAACGGCGATCGCGACTGGAGAGACAGTAGCTTGCAGGGGTGAGATGGCGGCAACCAGCGTGACGGCACCAATTCCAACGCCTGTACCCAGTAGCCCACCTGCGGCAGATAGGATCACGGCTTCAATCATGAACTGAATCAAAATGTTTCGCTCTGAGGCTCCGATCGCTTTCCGTAAGCCAATCTCTTGAGTTCGTTCGGTGACGGAAACGAGCATAATGTTCATGATGCCAATGCCGCCCACGATCAGCGAAATTGCCGCGATCGCCGCTAGCATCACAGTCAGACCACCCGTAATCGTGCCGACAATCGATAGCACATCCTTTTGAGTTTGAACAGTAAAATCATCATCTCCAGTGATTTTGTGGCGTAAGCGCAACAAATTTGTGATCTGGAACTCTGCGGCAGGAATGCTTGCCTCGTTTTTTGCTGCGATCGAAATGATATTCACATCTAACCCATAGGGGGAAGTGCGCCCCGCCAACCGATTTGCCTGAGTCGTAATGGGCACATAGACTGAATCATCTTGATTGCTGCCCAAAAATGCCCCTTTCGACTGCATCACTCCAATCACCCGAAAGGTAATGCCCTTAATCCGAATTTCCTGCCCGATCGCATCTTGATTGCCAAAAAAGCGGGTTGCTACCTCCGAGCCAAGGGCAACTACTTGGGTGTTGCGTTCTACATCTTGCTCCGTAATGAACCGTCCTTTCGCGATGTCAAAGCTGCGAACGGCGAGAAATTCGGGAGTCGTTCCCACCACTAACGAACTGGTGTTAAGGTTTCGGTAAACAATCGGAAACAAGCTTTGTCGCTGAGCTGTGACCCCTTGAACGGAAGGCACTTGGGAGGCGATCGCTTTGGCATCTTCTAACACCAGCGTTCTGGGTAAATCACCGCGAGGACCGTTGCGCGCCCGACTATTGCCCGGAGCGACAAACAGGACATTGGGTCCTAATGATTCAAATTGGTCTGAAGCTAGCCTCTGGGCACCTTGACCGATCCCAATTACTGCAATCACCGACGCATTACCAATAATGATGCCCAGCATGGTTAAAGTGCTGCGAAGCTTGTTGGCGGTCAGAGTTTTCACCGCCATTTTAGTGCTTTCTAAAAAATCCATGACTATTATTTCTTCTCCAATCCTTTCAAAATGTCTTCAAGCTTCTGACCTTCGGGCAACTGCACAAACACCGGGTCGCCGGATTTGATGCCGTTGATAATTTCAGTTTCGTTGCCAATGTTGGAACCAATGCTAACGGGCTGAAATTTTGGTTTATTGTTGCTATCCGGCAGCAACACGCCTGTTTGTCCCTTCACAGTAACGATCGCCACAGTTGGCACCATCAAGGAGTTATTTATTTGCTTGCCCAAGAAAGATAGATCGGTCGTCATACCAGAGCGCAATTTGTCTTTACCTGAGAGCAGTTTCACCCGCACTTCAAAAGTAATTACACCTCGCTGGGTCGCATCTTCCTTCGCTTCGGGAGACACGAGCCGCACCACTCCTTTAAAGGTTTGGCTAGGAAATGCATCTGCCCGCAGTTCCACGGTTTGACCTTGCTTAATTTGTCCAATATCCACTTCGGGTACTTTGGCAAGAACTTCTAAATCGTTCGCTAGGGTAACGATGGAAGTTGCCGAAGAGGTGCTGGAAGCAAAGCTGGTAGGCGTGACGAAATCACCCTCGGTCGCATTTTTCTGAGTGATTACGCCCGAAAAAGGGGCTTGAATAATCGTGTCTTCTATCTGGGTGCTGATCTGTCTAAGGCTGGCTTGGGCGGAGGCAACTTGAGCGGCGGATTGCTCAATTTCTTCAACGCGGGAGCCGTTTTTCTGCTGGGTCAGTTTTTGCTGCGAACTGTTATAGCTCGCCTTGACTTGTTCTAGGTTTGCTTGGGCGCTGCGTTCTTCGTTAAGGAATTCATCCAAGTTATCGCGGCTAATTGCCCCTTCGTTTGCCAGAGCTTGATTTCGCCGCACTCGCGCACTTGCCAGGTCTAGCCGAGTTTGAGCGGAGGCAATTTTTGCTTGAGCTTCACTAACGGATGCTTGCGCTTGCCCAATCTCTTCAGGTCGGTTACCGGCTTTCAATAACGCCAGGTTTGCCTGCGTCCGCGAGAGTTCTGCCAATGCCTGATCCCGCTTTGCCTCGATCTCTTGGCTATCCATCCGGGCAATGATTTGACCCTGCTGCACGCGATCGCCCTGCTCCACATAAAGCTTTGCCAACCGACCCGCCGTTTTCGGGTTCAAATTTAACCGCTGCACCGGCACCGCCTCCCCATTCGCGGTAATTCGCACCGTCACATCTTTCTGCTGCACCGGCACCGTGTAGGTCGATAAATCTTGCTTGGGTGCTTGCCCCTTGATTGCAAAGTAGGCGATCGCAGGAACGCCAACCAACCCAGCCGCCAGTAACCCAACCATCCGAGGAGTAGAATTTTTGCTGACTTTAGTGATAAGTGGAAGTTGCATAATCGTTAAGAGTTAAGAGAGAGGAAAAAACGGAATTTAGAGAGGATACTGATTAGAGGATGCCGGAGGAATGACTAAAGCGCCGATTGCTGGCGCTGTTCCCAGCGTTGAGTCATTAGGGGTAGCTCTTGCTCCCAAAATGTGTGCATATCACGCATTTCTTCTAATCGTTGACGTAACAGCGGCTCATCTTGCTCCAACAATTTCAAGCCCTGTTCTGCTAATTTCCGAAAAGCAGTAATTTGTGCCAAACGCTGTTTACTGAGTTCAGCCCACGCATTTGGCTTAATCCGAAAATAATCGCGTCGTTGACCGGGCAGACTGATGCGCTCAATTAAGCTAAGTTGCACTAGCAGTCGGGTCATCGTGCTGATTGATCCCTTGCTTGCCTGCAACACATCCGCCAGTTCTGCTGGGGATTGATGGGGCGGGTTAGAAATCAGCAGCCAGCCAAAAACACGCCCTGCCATCCGAGGTAGGCTCACTCCTTCAAAAGAAAGCCCCACTGCTTCAATGAACTGAAAATGCTCTTCTGTGGTCGATCGCCCAGTAATTGCGATCGCGGCTGGAGTCAGTTCTACTTCTTGTCGTTGCGCGATAATTGCAGGGTTCAAGTTCACAGCACCTTTGAATTTTTGCTATGGACACAGCTTAACATATCTTAGTCTTTTGCGTTTAGTAATTACTGAACATTCTAAATATAAAATCCTGGTGATGCTAGTTTGGCTTTCTAGCAGTGGCAAAAACGAGGAAGCAATATCCGCTGGGGTTGAAGGGTGATTTTTGCGATCGCAAAAATCATTCCAAAAATTGAGTGGTGGGGAATAAGCAGCGTATCGCTAGCTTTTCGATATGATGGGTTCATCTCTATTGCTGTCTCGTCTTGGCAAGTGTTAAGAATGAGTTCTCTATGTGATAGGTGCCTTTTCTGTTCTGCCTGTAGTAGGACAGTTAAGCTGCTGTAAAGCATGGAATTCTTTTTAGATGCTTATTGTGTAAAAATTGCACAAACTTTTCTGATTTGCTTATTTTTAGTTTGCAATCAGTAAAGTAACCAACCGATGCAGCCTTGACCCAGCCTGAACGAAAGCCTATGAGCCCCTTGCCTGATTCGTCTCCACAATCTTCTAAAAGCGCTCCTGCTGAACCGATTCCGTCGGAACAGTCATTACCTATGGCTGAGCCGCCGATCGCGGAACATTCGCTCAAAAGTGATGATGCTAGTGAAGCTGCCAAACCTGTTTCTACGGGCGCAACTCCTGCGTTGCGTCGCCCTCTGGCTCGTCCTGTGAGCCGCCCGGAAACACCGCCTGCGGTCACACCCGCGATCGCAAAAGTTTCGCCTGCTGCCCCACCCGCTCCTAAACCTGAGCCTGTAGCGGTTGCAGCCGTTGCAGATGCACCAGATACACCAGAACCATCAGATACAGCCAGCAGCGAAACCGATCAAGCCACTCAAGCAGCGCTACGACCCAATCCCATTCCGCCGCCGAGTGAGCCGAAGCAGTATCGTGCGATCGGGTTAGTCTATGGACGTTACACCGCTATTGAGGATGAGTTTACTCGCGGTGAAATGGTCACTCCAGATGGCACCCTGCTTAAAGCCGTGCTGCTGGGTCGAGTCATGAGTTTGGTGCGGAACCATATCGACTTGGAAAAAGATCATCTTTGGGTCGTTTATCCTCGTACTCGTGAAGGAGAGCCAGATATACACCTACAAATTGTGGGGGTCTGGGAGCCAGAGACACTCGACCGAAATGATGATCCAGAACAAGAGACTGAAGGGCAAGATGCCGCAGTAGAAGAACCCACGGCTCCAACCGATGCGGATTTGTACGATCGCTATTTTTCCATTCGTGGCGAGATTGTCTATGTCGCCCAGGATGAAACCTATGTGGTCGTTAAAATTCAACAGGCTCCGCGTAAGAGTTCCGATAAAGCAAAAGCGTTTAAACTGCCCATACGTGGCAAGCTAGAAAATCCGCGTCAAGTGGGCTACTTTTGGGATCTCAACATTAACCTTATAGGCGTAGCTTTGACGATTGTTGATAGCACCTGTATTGGATTGGCACCGCCTAAAAAACGGTCTAAAGATGATGACGATCGCGGTCGTCGTAGAACCCAATTTGGACGCAGACCT
>JBBSCL010000283.1:0-5036 GCA_038250345.1 Leptolyngbyales cyanobacterium | reverse complement strand
TCCACGCCAAAGAGATAATGGGCTTCAATCACTTCCAGCCCTTTATTCATCAGCGTGGCAGAGTCAATGGTAATTTTGCGTCCCATCGTCCAGTTGGGATGTTTCAGCGCATCGGCAATGGTCACATGTGCCAGTTTTTCCACGGGCAAGTCACGAAACGAGCCGCCGGATGCGGTTAATAAAATCCGACGCAAGCTACCTGCGGGAACGCCTTGGAGACATTGAAAAATCGCGGAATGCTCAGAATCGGCAGGCAGCAGTTGCACACCATATTGCTTGACTAAGGGCAACACCACCGGAGCGCCTGCAATTAGAGTTTCTTTGTTGGCGAGGGCAATATCTTTCCCCGCTTTGATAGCAGCGATCGTCGGCAGCAATCCGGCACAGCCGACAATGCCTGTTACGACTACATCGGCTTCGGCACAGCGCGCCACTTCAATTACGCCTTCTTGCCCCGCTAGCAAGGTTGGCTGTGGGGAAAGATCGGCGATCGCGGCTTTCAGTTCCGGTAATTTATTTGCGTCGGATATTGCCACGATCAGTGGCTGAAACTGCCGCACCTGCTGTGCCAACAGTTCTACATTGCGCCCTGCCGCTAAGCCCACTATCCGAAACTGGTCAGGATACTGAGCCGCAATATCTAGAGTTTGAGTGCCGATGGAACCGGTAGAGCCAAGAAGGGAAAGTGCTTTCACAGTGGTGCAGTTCAGTCACGCCTTTCCTATCTTACGGGGTCGCGTCACTAATCTAAAGAAAATCCCCATCAAAGTAAAAGAGGGCGCGATCGCCCTCCTAAAATGGTAGAAACTCGAAACTTTGTTTTTTACACCATTCCACCCGCCGCCTGAAAACGCGCCCGTGTTCGCTTCAATGCTTTGGTTGCTTTAATAAACTCTTGCCGAGAACCACTTTGCTGAGCTTTATTAAATTGCTCTTGTGCCGCTGTGAATGAGACACGGGCTTCTTCCTTATCGATGGAATCCCCGCGCTCTGCGCCATTCACCAAAATGATCACTTCATCCGCATCGACTTCGGCAAAACCGCCCATTAAAGCGATCGGAACCCAAGTATTTTTATCAGACCGGACTCGCATTACGCCAGTATCCAGTGCGGTCAGCATAGGAGCATGTCCGCCTAAAATACCAAGCTGCCCGGTTGTGCTAGGCAAAATCACTTCTTCAGCTTGAGAATCCCAAACTGTTTTATCAGGAGCAATTACACGAACAGTTAAAGGCATAACTTAATTTTGAGTTTTGAGTTTTGAGTTTTGAGTTTTGAGTTTTGAGTGACTGTTGCCTTGCCCAAAACTCAAAACTGAGCGGTCATCACTGGCTTACTTGCCTTCAGCTTTCAGCTTGTCGCCTTTGGCGATCGCTTCATCAATGCTGCCGACCATATAAAAAGCTTGCTCAGGATATTCATCCAAAGCGCCAGATAAAATCTGCTTGAAGCCTTTGATGGTATCTGGCAAAGAAACGTACTTACCGGGCGAACCAGTGAATACCTGTGCCACAAAGAAGGGCTGAGATAAGAACCGCTCAATCTTACGGGCGCGGAACACAATCAAGCGATCGTCTTCAGACAACTCATCCAACCCCAGAATTGCAATGATATCTTGCAGTTCCTTATAGCGTTGAAGCGTGGATTGCACTGCCCGTGCAGTCGAGTAGTGTTCTTCTCCCACAATGTTGGGTTGCAGCATCGTCGAGGATGAATCCAACGGATCGACCGCAGGATAAATGCCCTTGGATGCCAGACTACGAGATAGCGTTGTGGTGCCATCCAGGTGGGCAAATGTGGTTGCAGGTGCGGGATCAGTCAAGTCATCCGCAGGCACATATACCGCTTGGATAGAAGTAATCGAGCCTTCGGTGGTGGAAGTAATCCGCTCTTGCAGATCGCCCATATCAGTTCCCAAGGTTGGCTGATATCCTACGGCAGAAGGCATCCGACCGAGCAGCGCAGATACTTCGGAACCTGCTTGCACAAACCGGAAGATATTGTCGATGAACAACAGCACGTCTTGCTTGTTCACGTCACGGAAGTACTCTGCCATAGTCAAAGCCGAAAGACCGACGCGCATTCTGGCACCGGGCGGTTCGTTCATTTGACCATAGACCAACGCAATCTTGGATTCGCTGAGGTTATCTTTGTTGATAACGCCGGACTCCATCATTTCGTTGTAAAGGTCATTGCCTTCACGGGTGCGTTCGCCTACACCACCAAACACCGACACTCCGCCGTGATTGGTGGCAATGTTGTTGATTAATTCCATCATAATGACGGTCTTACCAACGCCTGCACCGCCAAATAGCCCAATTTTGCCGCCGCGCCGGTAGGGCGTTAGCAGGTCAATCACCTTAATTCCGGTTTCAAAAACCGAGGGCTTCGTTTCCAATTCCGTGAGCTTGGGCGCGTCGCGGTGAATGGAATAAAACTCTTTGGCATTGACGGGACCCTGTTCATCGACAGGTTCGCCTAAAACGTTGAAAATTCGACCCAAGGTGGCATCGCCTACTGGAACACTAATGGGTGCGCCACTGTCCATCACTTCCATGCCGCGAACCAACCCATCGGTCGAACTCATAGATACAGCGCGAACTTGGTTGTCGCCTAGTAGCTGCTGTACTTCACAGGTGACGTTAATTTCTGTGCCTGCTGGATTGGTGCCTGTGATTTTTACAGCGTTGTAAATTTCTGGCATCTTCCCATTTGGGAACTTGATATCCAGTACAGGACCGATGATCTGCGTAATGTAGCCGATGCTTTTCTTCTCTGTGGTGGTGACCATGCTTACGCCCTATTCTGTGACTCAGCGACTCGAATGTTTTGTTGGCAAACAATCTTAAAAATTGCCATCACAAGCTTATCACTGAATAGGTAATAGATGATTGCAGAGATTTTGAAGGCGAGGGAAGGGGAAAAGTTCGGCGTTCGGGGTTCGAATTACGGAGTGCGGACTGATTTTCCATCAACTCCGCACTCCGTAATCCTCTTAGACAGAGCAGGGAACTTTAAATGAACTGATGGAGTGTTTGCCTCGGCAATCTTGCATATCTATATAGAATTGGCGTTTGATTTGAATATTTTTCAAATGTTTTTTGACGGTGTCCTCCGCGATGTAAAGCGCGATCGCAATCTGTTTGCGGCTGGCACTAGCTCGGCGACGCAGCCAAACCTCGGTTTCTCGTGGGCTGAGTTTCCAGGTTTGCGCTTCGCCGATCGCCAATCCCTGAGCCGCTTGGTTTTGATCTTGCAGTCTAACGAGAATGCAGGGGCGATCAACCGCATCCAGTTGCAGCCATTGAACTCGAATGCGGAGATTGACGGCGGCTGACTCTACTTCCGATTCAAGCACAATCGGCTGATTGGGGTATAAATCACGGCTTTCGATTAGAGCTTCGCAGGCTTGCCAAATAATTTCAGGCAAGATATCTGCTTTTGGGTTGAGTTGGAGGCAGAGTTGCTTGGCAGTGGTGTTGGCATAGTGTATTTCCTGTTGATCAGTGAGGACTAAAATACCATCCACGAAACCTTCAAGAACAGCTTGCAGTAAAAATTGGGGGCTTGTTGAAGTAGACATAATGTTATGGGGGGCTTATGAACATTACAGTTTCAGACGAGTCTCCTAGTGTTTTGGTGAATCCGAGTAGTTACCTAGCCTGCGAGGGCTGGATATGCAACCCAAAGAAATTATGATTTCTCTCATCACCAGCAACCGAAGAGAGTTTTTCAAACTAGCGGCGATCTTGTGAGTTGGCGGCTCAGATCGCCCATAAAGCATCAATCTTTTCGGACTTTGAATCAATCAATAACGCTCTGGTCTGAGCTATATCCGGACTTTAGCAAATCATTTGAGGAAACCGCAGTGAGAAAAAGTCACAGACTTTGAGGTAAGGAAAGGTCATGCCTCTTTAAAGAGCTACATCAAATTCTTTAAGCATTACTGGTTTGCAAGTCAGCGACCGCTCACGTAAACCTCACATAAACAGGTGAGCCGATCGCTAGTTGCCTCGACATACACTGGCTACAAGAAGATTGCTAAACAGCGATTAGTGGTCTGTCTTAATTTTGGGCGTTGACCATCTCATCTTTTGGGGTGAAATGGGCAGGAGAATAGGGGAAAAGAAAAGCAGATTTTTTCTATTCAGGAACTTTAAAGTTGCATCGTGAAGCCTATAGCAACAAACGCCCCCGCCGATATTGCGCTACACAGGGTTATCTACTATGACGATCGAAGAAGCGTTGACCATTTTGGATGATGTGCTGGGACAAACGACTCTCAACGATACACAAGAGCTTATATTTCGTCATGCTTGGGATGACTGGACTTATGAGCGCATGGCTGAACAGTTTGGCTACACCCCAGATCACATCAAGAATGTGGGTGCCCAACTCTGGGGTTCGCTCTCTGATTTGACAGGGATCAAGATCACTAAACGAAACTTGCAGGCAGTATTGCGGCGATGGGCAGAGCATCATTGTCCAGCGGCAGGGATATTTTATTCTACTGCGCCCAATCCCCGTCAAGATTGGGGCGAGGCACCCGACAGCGCCCGCTTTACAGGACGTATGCAAGAGCTAGCAACGTTGGAGCGTTGGATTGTGGATGAGCGCTGCCGATTGGTGGCGTTGATGGGTATGGGCGGCATGGGCAAAACGGCGTTGGCGGTCAAGTTAGCGCAAACAGTTCAGCATCAGTTTGAGTATGTGGTTTGGCGATCGCTCCAGAATGCTCCCACAGCATCAGATCTAGTCGCTGATTGGATTCAGTTTTTGTCTAGTGGGCAGGAAACCCAAGCCACGCTTCCCGCCGATTTGGATAGTCGAATTTTGCGGTTGATCACTTACTTGCGTCAGCATCGCTGCCTGCTGATTTTGGATAATGCAGAATCCGTGTTGCCCTGCCAGGAGCAACAGCGCCCATGCCATGAAGGCTATACAATCCTACTAAAACGCCTAAGCGACCTGACCCATGAAAGCTGCATCCTGCTCACGAGTCGTGAAAAGCCAGAGGCGATCGCCTGGAATGAAGG
>JBBSCL010000282.1:0-5041 GCA_038250345.1 Leptolyngbyales cyanobacterium | reverse complement strand
GTACTTCTTATTTCAGCGGAATAAAGGGCAAGAATTTTTTAACAAATTTACGCAGTTTCAAGAGCTTCACGGTATTGACCAACTTATCGGAAAGCTCAATAGGCTGTTCAACGGACGTGTTGAGTTGGTTTTGCAGTTCGGCATAGTCGGCAGGTGTCATAGGTTGACCATCAATCGGCGATCGCGCATCCAAAATAATCTCCGTCCGCAGCACTTCCTCTGGTGTATCCATCGCAGGCGGTAGCGCCAATGCGATGCCCGCCGATGATTCTACCCATAGCAATAGACTAAACGCGATCGTGCCTTTCACTTTCCATTCCTTCATCTCTCTTCCCCATACTCTCTTTTCGACGATGCCTCAGTTCACTCTTGTATTTTAAGAACTTATGGCTTCTGCCATAGTTAATAGATGGTGCTTCCTTGAAAAGCAGGGAACACTAGACGCAGTATCTACAAACGCTTGGTAGCTTTTGCTGTTATGAATCCAGCCCTCAAGGGTATAACAAGCCCACAATCGCCTATTCCAGTGGTCATTCCTGCTGGCGAACGACCCATCACGGTTCTGCTAGTGGATGATCAAGCGACGGTCAATGAAGCGATTCATTGCATGTTAGAAACAGAAGCAAACCTCACTTATCACTATTGCTCTAGTGCAGAAAAAGCGCTCCAAATCGCGACAAAAGTTGCACCGACAGTAATTTTACAAGACTTGATTTTACCAAACAGCGATGGTATGACGCTGGTTAAAGAGTTTCGGGCAAATCCGCTGACGTGTGATGTCCCAATCATTATGCTGTCTACCAATGACAATCCGCAAACCAAAGCAGAAGCGTTTGCGATCGGTGTCAATGATTATTTAGTCAAACTGCCTAACCAAATTGAGCTAGTCGCCCGAATTCGCTATCATTCTCAGGCATATCTTAATCGACAGGCACATACGACTGCGCTGGTTGCTCAAGCCCATGCAAAAGAACTTGAACAAACCCTGCAAGAACTCCGTCAAACTCAAGCCCAACTGATTCAAACAGAAAAGCTATCGAGTTTAGGGCAAATGCTGGCAGGAATCGCTCATGAAATCAATAACCCAGTTAACTTTATCTTTGGCAATCTGACTTACATTGATGCCTACGTTCACGATTTGATGAAGCTATTGCAGCTTTATCAAGAAAAATATCCTGAACCAGATGCCGCGATTCAGACGTATCTGGAGGAGATTGATTACGATTTCGTGATGGAGGATTTGCTAAAGATGCTCAGGTCTACTCGCATGGGGTCTGAACGTATCATTCAAATTGTGCTGTCGCTGCGGAATTTTTCTCGCCAAGACCATCAAGAGATGAAACTGAGCAATATTCACGATGGCATTGATAGCACCTTACTGATTCTCAATCATCGGCTTAAACTTGGAATTAATGTGATTAAGGACTATGGAAATATCCCATTAATAGATTGCCATCCCGCCCAACTTAATCAAGTGTTTATGAATATTATAAACAACGCGATCGATGCTCTATTAGAACAGCCTAATCAACTGAAAAAAGAAATCACTATTTGCACCAGTACACTCGATGAAAACCATATTCAAATCCAGATTAAAGACAATGGATCAGGCATTCCGTTAGCCGTACAAACTAAACTTTTTGAACCATTTTTCACCACAAAGCCTGTAGGCAAAGGAACGGGTTTAGGGCTTTCGATTTGCCAACAAATTATTGCGAATCATCAAGGAACTCTTCAAGTTATTTCTAAACCTGAAGAGGGCGCTGAATTTATCATCCGGCTGGCTGTTCAAACTGTCGTTGCTTAGTTTCTGTTATGGGTTGCTGTTGTCCGATCGCTTTTAGGGTTGAGTAACAGCGGCTTGATAACTTGCCCAACCGCCATAATTTGAAATATCAAGCCAGTTATATTTTTCAACGAGTTCTTGAGGATAAAAGAACGCGATCGCGTCTCCCTCTTCCAACAGCACCTCAGCAGGATACATATGCGGTGGCTCATTGGCACATAGCCGCTCAAAATCAACCAGCGTCATTTCATAGACCTCACCCGGAATTGCAATTCCGTTTTCCGCCACTAGATAAATCGCAGGATGCCAGCCATTTTCCGCTGAATGCATTCGATAGATTGGCTTGGTTTTAGTCTGATAAATAAACGTAGAAGAGCGCATTCCCTCGTGGTCGGGTTGCCCTCGAAGAGCCGATCCGCAAATGAAAACCATTTTTGTCTTTGAAGAAGAATCTGGATTGGGAGGAGCCATATCGCTTGGAAATTCTTAGATATACAGGCAGCCATTGTATGGGTATCGGTGACCTGACCTGCAAGAAAGTCTGCAAAAGTGAACATAGCCAGTTGCATTCTTTACAATAGAATTATGACCAGATCAATTTTTGCTTGCAATAAATTTCCCGTGAGGATGTTTCAAGCAATGCCTCTAGCGATTTTGTTCCTGCCCACTCTATTCACTTTTGATAGCAATGACACAAAAAACAGACTTTGAAGTAACAAAAACCGAAGACGAATGGCGCGGTACGCTGACCCCAGAACAATTTCAAGTGCTGCGTAAACATGGCACCGAGCGAGCAGGCACCAGTCCGCTCGACAAAGTATATGAGGCTGGTACTTACGCCTGTGCAGCTTGCAGTCTTCCCTTATTTACAGGGGATACAAAATTCGACAGCGGCACTGGCTGGCCCAGTTTCTTTGCGCCCGTAGATGATGCGATCGCAACCACAGTCGATCGCGCTTTGTTTATGACCCGCACCGAAGTTCATTGCAGCCGTTGCGGTGGTCACTTGGGGCATGTTTTTAACGATGGTCCTGCACCCACGGGCTTACGCTACTGTATGAATGGAGTATCTTTGCAGTTTGTTCCCAAGCAAGACGCTTAATTTTCATTTCAATCTAAAAAAGCTGAAGCGGGTCATGCGAAAGAAAGGGGTGAGGGCGATTAATCACCCATCGAATTACGTCTGATCAGGAATGCATAATGACCTACGCTTTTTTAATCGCCAATTTATAGCTGATGGATGACTGAACGCCACCGGGGTTAAATGAGCCACCCGCAGGAGCAGCATATCGGGATGAAGCGCTGGCGACCAACGCAATATGGCGATCGGCAACCGCCAAGCCTTGGGTTGGGTCATAACCCCGCCACCCGGTAAATAAACTTCTGCCCACGCATGAAGATGTCGCTCTGGATTATCCAAGTCGCCCTCCTGATAACCACTAACGAAACGCGCCGCCAACCCGATCGACCGACACACTTCTACAAACAGCACTGCAAAATCTCGGCATGACCCCGATCGCCCATTCCAAGTGACTCCAGCGGGTAAGGGAGCGCCCGTCTCCCGAACTGTATATTGACAATCCTGATAATCCCATCCTTCAAAATCTTTTGATCGCCATAGACATCTGCCAAAAATAGATTGAGTGCAGTGATCCGTTGTTTTAAGCCCTTCTCCAAGATCAGCCACTCATCAGCAGATAGAATCCGGGGAATCAAGTCAAAAGGCATGATGCGCTCGGTGCCTCGACCATCGCTATAGACGTTAAACGTCACGCCCATCTTAAACAAAGCCACCTGAGCCGCTTTCTGCCTGCGAATCACTTCCTCCATGCCAAGCGTGTGAATCCGCTCAATTAATGGAACTGCATCGGGGCGAGGTTTTCCTTTCGCTTCAAATAGCTCGTCGTAAAAATCCCCTGGTTCGTAGTCGTAAAAAGTCACAGGTTCAAGTCCAACGCGTTTTTAGTGCATTCTACAAACATAGGGGTTACTCAGCCCGTAGCCTTGATTGCAGAACTGGTAATTTGCTTAAGAATACACTTTTAGTCAACCATCAACATTCAGGGTTAGTGAGCGTTTTCCCAAAAAACACTGCCCCTCAACCCAATACTGCCCTAAATTTATTACCCTAGATTTTGGCTGAATCTTGACACTCTGCCGCCGCTAACTGCTATATTAAATGACGTACGCTGTTTAAGTGTGCTTGTTGGGGCGTCGCCAAGTGGTAAGGCAGCGGGTTTTGGTCTCGCCATTCCTAGGTTCGAATCCTAGCGCCCCAGTTTTTCTAACATTTGTTTTGACTGAATCTATTAGGGCTGTTTTATTTGCAGTACTTTATAGCTACGCATCCGCGTGTTTTAGGTTTGCCTGAATGAACTCAAGGAACTTGATTGCATGATAATTCAGATTGTCCGACAGGCTTTAATCACTGCTGGAATTGCATTTGCGCCGATCCTAGTACAAGCAACATGGGTAGATTATGCGATCGCTCAAGCGCCAGCCTCCACCAGCACGATGAAAGGGTCGGGTGCTGCATCGCTAATTGAGCAGTTGAAGTTAACGCCTAATCAAAAACAAAAAATCGCGACCTTTCGGAGAAATCGAACGGTTGAGATGAACAAAGTGTTGACGGGCGACCAAAAATCTAAATTTGAAGCGGCTCGAAAGTCTGGCAAAAGCACTTCAGAAACTATGGCTGCTTTGGGTTTAAAGCCCGATCAGAAAAAGAAAATTGCAGAGATCGCCAAGAATTCTGCTGGCGAGATTATGAGTGTGCTGAACCAACAGCAAAAGAAACGGGTCGTCACTTATCTAAAGCAACGGCATGGAGGGCTTGAATAGCGCCTAGCTGCTATATCGAATTCCTTGCTCGTGAAGTTGACGAACAAAGAACTCTTCGAGGGAAGGTCGAGCGAGATGCATATCAATTAACTGAGCGCCCATGAGGGTTAGACTGGCGAGAAAATCTTGAGGATTGCCGAGAACCTGTCCTTGCCAGCAGCCATCCTTAAACTCTAGATTGCCAAGGCGGTTTTTTAGCACATCAGGATTGCCGCCTTTGACTTTGGCGTGATAAGCCTCGGAGGTTCCTAGAAGCTCCTGTAACGAACCCATACAAATTAGTTTTCCTTCGGCGAGAATTGCGACGCGATCGCAAATTAGCTCGACATCTGACAGGATATGGCTATTAAAAAAGATGGTTTTTCCCTGCGACTTCAAAGATAGAATAATTTCTCGAATTTGAAAGCGTCCCAT
>JBBSCL010000281.1:0-5044 GCA_038250345.1 Leptolyngbyales cyanobacterium | reverse complement strand
TTGTGCCGACTGCGATCGGGCTTCCTCCACCCGATGGATTTGGACTTCCACCTGGCGTATTCGGCGTATTGGCAGGCGGAATATTTGGGATATTTTGCGGCGGTCTTGTTGCGCCGCCATAGTTCAGAGCGCCACACCCACAATCTCTCAGACCCAGAGTGAATCCTCCAGTCGGTTGCAATGTCCCCAAGCGGAGGAATGCAGACCCACTGCTTGAACCCGCAACCGTTCCGGTGGTTTGGTTGAAGACAAAGTTTGTATCCGTGCGAGGACCGACATACCCATAGGTTGTGCCATTTACGAAGGCTGAAACTCCAATACCTTTACCAGTCACAGCAAAATTGGTAATGGTTCCATCTCTGGTAGATACGGTGCCAAGCTTAAAAAAGCTATCTACTCCATCAACGCCAAATCGAACTCCATCGGCAGAACCAACAATGGGAGGCGCATTACCAACCTGAACACCAAAAGCAACGGGCAAAATAGAACTGGTAGGATCGCCATCCACTCGAAAAAAGAGCGATTCATCTAATGGATCAACATCAAAGTTATTTTGAAAGTTAGCGCTAACAATTTCCTCATACCCATTTGCTGGGGTTGGCGGTCTCGTATTGTTGGTGAGCGCTCCACGTCCACTGAAAAAGAACGAGGTGGGGCTACCTAAGAAGATCTGCGGCACCGTTACTCCAAATAAGGGACGGAATTGCAATGACGACGGCAGATCAATTCCCCCTCCAGTCACATCACCCGCAAATGTGCCAACCGATAAAGACCCAGAAATTGGATCGTTGTAAAACGTTGCACTGGATGAAGTGAGCTTGAGATTACTCACTGGAAAATACAGTTGGGAGGCATCAACTCCCGATCTTGGAGTGATCAAAATCCCCCCTAAACTAGCAGCAGAAGGATTGAAGCTAGTAAGGGAGAAATTGAGAGTGGTGGGCACCCCAGCAAACCCTACGGGGAAGCCGCCGCTGGTAAAAGCGACTCCAGCTAGAACCCCCTGCAAAACTCCGGTATCGCCGGGGGTGGGGCGGTTGCCTTGAGCGTTATAACTGCCTGATAAGGGCAAGAATACTGAGGTGTTAGTTGTGCCGTTACTGGTTGTCAGATTGAGGGAACGGATAGTGGCATCAAATAAGGTAGTTTTTCCGGTGACTGGGTTAAAGAATGCCGCATCACCATTGAAGTTGCCACCTTGGACGGTGATCTGGGATTGGGCGCTGGGCGTAAGTGCCAAAAGCAGGCTGCTAGTGATACTGACGATTGCTGCATAGCTCGATAGTTTGTTCACCATGAAAGAAGGCTCCTAACCATGTGAATGAGTGGATAGTGGAACATTGAGTTTGTTTGGATGTGTAGATGCAGGGGGCGATCGCACACTTATCAGCCAATCATCCAAAAGTTATGCAACTAAAACGTAAAGGTGGTGCGAATGGCTCCAATCGTGATGGTGTCGTTGGCAGCGTTATTACCTGGATTAAACACAAAAATCACACCCGGAGTAATGGAAATATTGTCAGTGACACGGACTCGGTAAAAAAGTTCAACATGGGTCGTGGAACTTGGTTGACCACCCTTGTTTGCAAAGAAATCTCCCTGGTTGAAGAAACTAGGGAAATTGCGCCCTGAGAATGGATCGTTCGGAGTGCCGACTGGTAAAGTGCTGCTGGTAATCCGAGGCGGTTGCCCCACATAAATACCCGCTAAATTGCCACGCCCCAACAGATCAGGAAAATTGAGGAATGCCATCCAGTTCAGAGTTTCCACATTGCCAGATCGCCCATTCAACGTGGAGGTGGTGTAGCCGACCCATCCCCCCAAGGTCACGTTGCGTGTAGCTCGCCATTCCAGCGTGCCGCCAAAGGCATTGGTGGTGATAGGCGCTCTAAAGTTAGGTCCTAGCAGAGCTAACTGATCATCGCCCACCCCGGTACTCAACCTGCCAACAGGGGAATAGGCATTGAGATATTGCAGGGAAATGTCCAAAGAACGCACGGGTGAAACCACCAACTGAGCGCCAACGGTGGTTTCGCCATTTTGTCCACCGAATAGACCGTTCTCTGGGTTGTTGGCATCCCCAGCGGTATACACTGCCTGCAAACTCGCGATCGGGGCAAATTGCCAATCCAGCCCCAAACCAGTCCGTCCACCACCAATATTGATAATGGGGTTGCGCTGAGCCAATAATGAAAGGGGTCCAAATCCGGCTCCTTGAACTCGGTTCACGCCGCGAAAAACGTTCACCGGATTAACTCCAACAGCCCCAACAATGACTGCCAGTTTGCTGCCAATTAGTTGACGGTAAGTGACATCGCTAAGTTGAAGGGTGTTGCCCGTATCGCCCTGATAACCCAAGCGTGCAAAGTTCTCCAAACTGGGAATACTGCCACCGCCATTGCCTGCTTGTAGCCCTATCAACAGCAAGCTTTTGGGGCTGAATTGAGTCAGCAAACTCAGTTGGGTATTGGCTGTTAAGTTTATTTCAGTGTTTGGGTCATCAAAACGATTGCCGAAGGTTTGGAATGAATTTTTAGAGCGTCCTTGAATGCCAGCCACCACCTGACCGAATAGCTTAGTTGTCGTCGAGAACTGTTGCTTCTCTAAGGTTGCTGTCCGAACTTCTAAACTCTCCACCTGTCCCCGTAGGGCTGCCAGTTCTGCCGCAAACTCTTCTTGTAATTTTTTGACAACTTCGAGATCTTCTTTCTTAACAAAATCTGCCGTAGCCGCCGCAATTAGCTCTTGGATCTTGTCTAAACAGGCATTTAAGCCAGCGGCAAACTCGTAGCGGCTGAGGGCACGATTGCCCCGGAACGTTTTGTCAGGATACCCTACTATGCAACCATAGCGCTCAACCAAGGATTGTAACGCCTGAAATGCCCAATCGGTAGGCTTCACATCGGTCAACTGGGAGACGGAGGTGACCTGCTCTAAATCTGAGTTTTCTTCTAATAACGGATCGTCTGAAGTCAGCGATAAATCGGATGCCCGAAAGCTATCGATCGCCGGCTTTGGGGCTGCCTTAGTGGTTTCGGGCAGAAAAAGGCTGACTAATAGGCTGAGCGATGTTGCTCCTAGGGCGATCGCGGATTTTAATGTTCTATGTATCATTTGATAGTGCCCCACTCCAAATTCACTAATTGATTTACATAACAGCGATTCATATCTCTTGAAAGAGAATAATATGTCGCCTTCAGCAGACGGCTCACGTTAAAACGCTTGTAATAGCTATCGCCATTTAGTTCATAAATTATGCAAACACAATTATTTAACAATCACTCTATCAAATAATTCTGTATTTTCTATATTGATAAAATATTTTTTATCCGACGCTGTTATGCGTCTTGTTTCGGTTCTAGCGGGCGCGATCGCTGATAATAGCTACTCTCCTATATAGCCAAAAATTCCCCAGTGAGCGTGTTTAGACTTAATTTTGCGATTGTGTTTAGGCGGTTTGATACAAGAATCTAAATGCACTCTAAACGCAACTTATACTATTTGGTCAAGTTGTGTTTCCGTTTCAGGCAAATGGTAGTCTCCTCAAAAATGCTCAGGGTGTGGCAGTGGTTTCTGCGTTGATTGGGCAACCCTTTTCATCCGATCGCTACTTCAATAGTCGCCCCAGCACCACCAGCTACAGCACGGCTGACCCGAAAGATGATCAAGCTGGAGTGCTGAAAACAGGCGTATCTGATGCGAGTAATTTAGCTCCCAGCAATCCTGCCCTGATGAATCGAATTAAGGGTAAATCTGATCCTGACCCAGAAAAAGCGATCGCGGGCGATCTGCCCAAACTGCAAACAGCAGGAATAAAACCCACCGCAGATTTAGTTTATACCTCCGGCTCTAGCCTTAATCCTCACATCACCCCAGAAGCTGCACAGGCTCAAGTCCAGCGAGTTGCCACAGCGCGAAAGCTTAACCCCAACCAGCTTGGAATGTTGATTACACAAAACACCGACGGTCGATTTTTGGGAATTTTTGGAGAACCAGGCGTGAATGTTCTCAAGCTAAATCTCGCACTTGATGGGGTGAAGCCTGCAAGTTAAGCAGTCATAGCCACAGCTACTAAGGACTCCTGTTTTTTCACTTGTCACCTGACTTTATGCACAATCCTATTCACTCACCCGACGCGCTGTATTCATCCACCAGTCATCGGGGTGAGCATAAAATTTTTATTGGCATGGCTCCGGGTGTTGGCAAAACCTACAAGATGCTAGAAGAAGCCCATCTGCTAAAGCAAGACGGGATGGATGTAGTGATTGGCATTATTGAAACTCATGGTCGTCGGGGAACTGCCGAAAAAGTGGATGGGTTGGAGTTAGTGCCACGGCTAACGAGCGTTCAGGACAACGTTATCCTGGAGGAAATGGATACGGAGGCGATTTTGGCGCGATCGCCCCAATTAATTTTAGTCGATGAACTGGCACATACCAACGTGCCGGGTTCGGCTCGTGAAAAGCGATATCAAGATGTGGAAATTATTTTAGCAGCAGGAATCGATGTCTATTCCACGGTTAACATTCAGCATATCGAAAGTTTGAATGACACCGTGGCAAGGATTACTGGCGTAGTCGTGCGGGAGCGCATTCCCGATCGCCTGCTAGAAGAAGCCAATGCCGTAGTGGTGATTGACATAACTCCCGAAACTCTGCAAGAACGGTTGCAAGAAGGCAAAATCTACGCGCCTGAAAAAATTCAGCAGTCTCTAGAAAATTTCTTTCAGCGACGCAACCTGATCGCTCTGCGAGAATTGGCAATACGAGAAGTCGCAGACACGGTAGAGGAGACAGCCAACACCCAGATCATTGCAGGGCAAGTCTGCAACATCCACGAGCGTGTGCTGGTGTGCGTTTCTACTTACCCTAACCCCATGCAGCTATTGCGGCGCGGCGGACGAATTGCGGGTTACATGAATGCTCCCCTCGTTGCGGTATTTGTGGCAAGTCCCGATCGCTTTCTCACCAAAGAGGAGAGCCTGCATGTTGAAACCTGCGAGAAACTTTGTCGAGAGTTTAGCGGTGAGTTTTTGCGGGTGAAT
>JBBSCL010000280.1:0-5047 GCA_038250345.1 Leptolyngbyales cyanobacterium | reverse complement strand
TTCGTTTAGGCGCTCTATATCTACGGCAAAGGCATTAGCGTCAGCATAATTACCTGCATTCAAGTTTTCCAGAACTTCGAGTAAGGTAATTTCGGTTTCTGGTAGGCTGCCTCGCAGTTTCAACAGACGACTGGTTCTGAGAAAGCGATCGAGGGGAGCGATCGCACCCACATCATCCAGGGGTAACGTTTGGAAATCGAGTAATTGTGCTCCAGCAGTCAGAACTGCAATTTTTTCCAGATCAGCCAGTGTGATTTTCCACTGTTTCAGAATCGTGGCAACTCGACTGACCCAATACCAGGCATCAAAGGTAGTCTTCAGTGTGGCGTAATCCACCACACCCGTTGTAGCAGCAAAAGCACCCGTTAAATGTGCCAGCACTGTTTCAGGCAGTAGAGGATAGCGGGTTAGCAGATAGCGAGTCAGTGCCTCAGTTAATCCCAATTGAGCACTACTTTGCTGCACAACAATACCCTCAGACAATGTTTTAGATAGATACGTTAATACTTTGGTGATCGCGATAACGAGGTTGCTGGCTAACTGATCATTGGCGGGGTTTTCTAAATCTCGTAGTGGAAACTGTAAGTCGGTATCGAGTAACCAGATGCGATCGTCGGGCGGCGTGATCATCTCAGGTTGGGTGGCAAGGCTGTTGATAGCATTGCGATAGTCAGCATCGGCTGAAAGAAGTTCCAGCACTGTCTGCTCCTCTCTCGACATGATGCCTGTAAACCGCAGCAGTTGTTGCTCTGCATCATAGGAAAGCTTCAACACAAGGGCAGGATCAGGTAAGGCTTTGAAGTCTACTGCTGCTGGTAAATTAGCAAGTGGGGCAGTAAAGATTGGGTCGAAGAACTTTAGAGCAAGGCGAGGTTTGGTAAATAATTCCTCAATTGCATCCTGGTAAGCAGCAATACCAGTTATGGCTGCTAGTGAGGCATCATTCAGCAGGGTATTACGTTGGTCATTTGTCATGAGTCCAGTGAGGCGCAATGCTGTTGCTGGCTCGTTATAACTAATACGGATAGAGTTTGTGATCGCGGTTGGGAAGGTGAAGCCTGCGGGTAAACCAGGCACGATCGCTTCCTGGCTGACTTCATCTCTTAGCGTGGCAAGGAAAAATTGGGTGGAGGCGTCGTCCCGATTGAGTTTCTGTAGCAGCGAAATCAGCAGTGCGGTGAGGCTATCGACATCGCTAGGTGGTACGACTGTTAAAAAGTCATACTGTGACGGGTCATGTTCAGCCTTAATGCTCTGTAATTCCTTCCGCAAGGTAAGCAGAAAACGAGTAGCATCCGCTTCTTTGGTCGCTGCTTTGGCTAAGCGATCGCCTGCCAGCAACCAATTCAATTGATCAGGGTTGAAGCCACTTGCCTTGAGGTGGTTAATGTTCTCAAGAAACTCCCAGGCGACTTGAGGATTGGCAAATTCCTGAATATCCTGCTGGAAAATCTTCAAGATAATCGCCCATTCTTCCGGTTTAAATTTCAGTGTTTTAGACAACCAGGCATGTCGCCAGAGGAAAGAGAGATGGGTGAGGGTCAGATCGTCGGTGATATAAGGCGTACCGTCAGAGGCTTTGGTTAATCCCTTGAGCAGAACCAGATCAGCTTCCCGGATACCCAGTGCGGCTAGAACAACGGGATGGTGGCTCGAAATTTGCTCGCTCGTTGGTGCAGCTACATTCACTCGCGCGACTTCAAAAGCTGGATCGAGAGGATTGATGAGTCGCCTGTTTAAGAACAGATTTTGGTATAAAGCATCTTCTCGTTTTTCATGGAGCAGGGTGAAACGGGTCTCCGTATTCAGGTTGCCGAACAAAGCACAAACTTGTTCAACCGTTGTTTTTCCACCCAGTTTCTTCTTAACTTCGCTGAAATAGAACAGGCTGATCAAAAAGTCTTCGTTTAAGTTTCCATTACCAATGCGGGAATGGCGAATCACAAAATCCAGTTCCCACATTTTCCAAGTCTCCAGCTTGCGCCACAGTCGCAAGAAACGGTGGATGCGATCGAGCGAATTTGCATCCAAACCCTGAATGACTTTTTGATCGAGATCGCAGGATGCATCTAAATGCTGAATCGTGAGGCTACCTGTGGGGTTGATAAATCCGAGATCCAGTAAAGCCAGCAGTTCGTTGTACTCCAGTTGCGTCTTATGGAGAAAGTTTTTGACGTTGCTCACGGAGTTGAGCCAGCTTGCACCTGTTTCTCCCCAGCGGGCTTGCTGTTCAGCAACAGTAGCAGCAGCATCTAAAATCAGATTCTTCTCGCTGGGATTGGTGGCATCGACACTGACACTGATGCCAAAGTATTCAGCAGCAATGTCACCATCCGTTGGATTGTTGGGAGCAGCAGTACCGCGAAATGCTCGCATCAAATCCCAACGTTGCAGGTTAGTTTTTTGAAATCCGGCTCTGACCTCTTCAGCAAACAGGTCAAAGGGCAAGGACATCGGATAGCGTAGCGTTTTGAGGAGGTCGTAAACAACTGGATTGACATACTGTGGGTAGGCTCGCAACTCATCGGCACTCGCCTTCGTGTTGGGGAGGATTTCAGCAAAGAAGTTCGCTGAGGGAGGTTTTTTCTCCAACAGATAGGTCACGTCGTCGGTATGAACTACCCAGCGATCGGTCGGCAAAGTCTCCACTTGAGACAGCGAAAAATTGCTGCCCAATGCGATTTTCTGTTTGCCATCGTTGTTTGGATGGGTGAATGCCGTTTGAAAGGCATCTGTGATCGCCGTCTGAGCAGCCACAGGGTCAGCAGGTACCACCGTAAAGCCGACCAGTTCCAGGTCGTTTCCGCCGGATACATCGATCGCCGCTTCCAGCACTTCGCACACAACATCAACGTAGGGCAACGGTACGAGGGCATTGTCGCAGTTGAGTTCCAGAAAGCCCAAATCAGGGCGACGGGCAAAGAGGACATCTTTAACCTTGCCGTTACCCGTGTGAGTCTCTCGGTCTTTGAGGAACATCAGCAGATCGGCAAAGTAAGCAGCAGGACTCAGCACCGATCGGCAATGTTCACATTCACACAAGTCGCCTGTTTTGAACAGATTATTCCAGTTGGGGAAGGTTGACAGGTCTTCACTGCCGCCAGTTTTGAGCGCCATTGGCAGGGCTTCGGCTTCCAGTGCTTTTAGATCAGCGACGATCGTTAGCACTGCTGCATGGGTATCCGCAGCCCGATTCCAGGCAAGCCGAGCCGTATCAGGCGTAAAGCCAGGGCGATCGCCATATTGCCGCACAAATTCACTCTTACCCATGCGATACACTTTTTGGGCGGAGTGCAGGTTATCTGCTAGCAGAATATCTGTTGCCTCGAAGGTGGGGGCAAGTTTGAATACTCGCTGAACAGCTTTAACTTCTAATCTAAAATTTTCGTCCTCTGCCAACTCCCGAAAATCTGGGTCAATGCGCTCCTGCAAAAACTCATCTACAGGCGTGTTTAGCAGTTCAAAGCTCTCGTGGCGATTCAAGAAGCGGCTGATTTCGCCTGCCCGACGCAATCCTTGAGAACCGCCATTTTGTAGTGCTCGTTCCAGTCCACCCGTAAATGCTGTGGTGGGGAAGGCATCTCGGAATTGGCGATCGAGCATTTTGCCGTAAACTTCTGCTTCTGGGAGTTTAATGTCTCCAGCGATCGCATTGACTTCGATCGGTAACTTAATTTCGCCAGATGCGTGTTTTCTCCTTACCAAATTGACCCACTCATTCTCACTGCGTTTTGCCAGGGTGCGGATCTGTTCAGGTTGACGAACACTGAATTCCTGCTTCAACATTTTGACAACGGAAAAATCGCCACGGGTGAGGTCTGCTAACTGAAAAGATGTACCCAGATCGGCAATTTCAGTTGGAGTGAAGGACGAATCTCGTCTGAGTTCTGCCAATAGCTCCGGTGTGAGCACTCTGTATTGGTTGAACAGGCGAGCAAATTTTATTTGTTTTTCGGTGTTTTGAATCCTGGCATCTTCCAGGGCTGCTTTGACAAAGGTAACTTTATCGGGATCTGTAACTTCCCGACGGGCAACCAACTCTAGAAATGCTTCAATCCATTCGGTAACGTTTGCCTGGAATGTTTCAGCAATTTCTTGTTGATTGAACCCACGGGTCAGGGCTTTGCGAACGGCGATCGCATCTAGGGATGGAAGGGCTTCTAAAATGGCAGCTAACTGCTCTGCAAGGCTTTGATCTTCGGCGTATTCATAAAATGAACTACCCAGCAAAACAAACCAGAATTCTGCTTGAATACCCTGTGGCACAAGTTTATGCGCCAACCCATACCTGGCAAGAATGTCTTTGGCAAAGCCGGTTTCCCCAGAAAGGAAGGTTATATCCTGGTGTTCCTGATTTTCTTCCAGGTCTTCGACTCCCAAATCCCCAAGTAGGGGAACCAGTTCTCGTCTGATTTTTGCAAATAGGGGCAGAGGACGCAGAGTCTTAGCAGGAATGGTTAAATCAATTTCGGCAACGGCTGGGGCATTGAACAAAATCGGTGAAGCAACCAGGACTGTATTATTTGTAGTAAGGACTTTAACAATAAGGTCGGCTTTGCCTTTCTCTTGCTTGCGAAACAGATCCGCTGTATACGCAATTTGGTACACACCCTGGCGATCGGTCTGAGTTTGTCCCAGGATTTGCTCGTTGCGTAAATCGATATCGAATGCAGACACCGAAACCCCATCAGCTGGATCACCATCAGCTTGAAGAATTTGTCCTTTGACAATCAATGGTGGAGGATTCAGAGCATCGACTTCAGCGTTAATCCGTCGAGCAGTTGTTTCATCGACAACACCATTTACAGTTAGTCCATGATCTCGCTGGAATCGTTCGACAGCGACCAAAGTCATCGAGTCAAACAAGCCATTGACCTGGAGGTTAAAGCCCAGTTGCCTCAATTCCGTTTGCAGGCGGCGAACATCATTGCCGCTCATGTTAACTTGCAGATTACGTCCTTCGAGATTCATGGTGGGGACTCCTTACCTGGAATGGCATTAGGTTCTGGATTGTGGCGTTGGTTATGTCAAAGAAACTGCTACTCAG
>JBBSCL010000279.1:0-5051 GCA_038250345.1 Leptolyngbyales cyanobacterium | reverse complement strand
CGAGGCTGATAGCTATCTAGCTTTTTCAGCAGGGTTGCAAATTTATCATCGTGGATCGGATATTGCTGAAGTTGCTCAATATCGTCATCGCTGATGGTCACGATCACGATGCGATCGTCGGGTTTTTCTGCGGGGCGACGACGGATAAAATCGTCATAAGCGGCTAGCTCCGATCCCTCAAATCCACCCAAAAACCGGATGCCCACAATTGGCACCGTCACCGCCAAACTGGTGAGCAAAATCGTTTTGAATAAAGACTTTAGGGAAGTTGCCATAGGTGAGAGTTGTTGCAAAA
Source organism: Leptolyngbyales cyanobacterium (assembly GCA_038250345.1). Lineage (GTDB taxonomy): Bacteria > Cyanobacteriota > Cyanobacteriia > Leptolyngbyales > Leptolyngbyaceae > ULC077BIN1. The sequence continues at coordinate 4,756 of JBBSCL010000279.1, read as the reverse complement.
ATTAAGGAGAAGTCGCAGCTTGAATTTCTTGAACCCAACGTCGGCGATCGCGGTGTTCTAAATTTAGAATATCCTCTAAAGTCCAGTTAAAATGTAATGCGATAAAAGCTACCTCCTGGTGGAGCCGATCCAGAGGGTAGTTACTCCCCCGACAGCACCAACTCTGGGCGGCAGAAGCGGATCTGCCTGTGCAAATGTCGCATATTCTCCGAGCGGCTCAAAGTGAGTATATCAAGCTAGAGCGACCTTTGACAGAAGCTGAAACCAAAGCGTGGAGCTAAGCTCGTCACCTGACTGAGACAAAATATCGGGTGACGAACCATTCCGTGTACTCTGCTTGTGGTCAAACCAACGGCGGAAGGGGCGATCGCCCGATTCGGGTGCATGTCAATTCCTAGCCACCTGTCTGTTCTATTATTCACTGATGATTAGCACGGCTATCTCTATTCTCCTGGGACTTGCTAAAACAGAAGAACGTTCAAACCAGCAGTATTAGACTGAAGACTTATTAGGACGCACACAATTTATGACGAGTACGATTTTTTTGGCAGGCGCAAGTCGCGGCGTTGGGCGAGAAATTGCCAAGTGTTTAACGAAGCAGGAAATGAAAGTCAAGGCGATGGTGCGCTCTGAGAATGTCCGCGACGACTTAGAAGCGATGGGCATCGAAGTTGTGATTGGCGATGCCCTCAATCTGGCAGAGGTAGAACACGCCATGAATGGAGCCGCTTTTGATGCGGTCATCAGCACCATTGGCGGCAAGCCTACCGATGGAGAACGCGCAGACTTTAAGGGCAATAGAAATCTGATTGATGCCGCCGTCAGCGCTGGAGCCAAAAAGTTTTTGCTGGTCACTTCAATCGGCAGTGGTAATAGTTCTCCGGCACTGCCACTACAAGCTTTAGAAACTTTAAGTTCTGTGCTGGCAGAAAAAGAACAAGCAGAAAATCATTTGATTGCCAGTGGCTTAACCTACACTATTATTCGACCGGGTGGGCTAAAGTCCGATCCACCTGCAACGGGGCAAGGCATTTTGACCGAAAATCCTTTAGTGGCTGGAGTGATTCATCGTGCGGATGTGGCGGATCTGGTTTGTCAATGCCTGATGTCTGAGCGGGCGAACGGTAAAATTTTGTCGGCGGTTGACCGCAACGCAATTTACGGACAGCCGATATTTGAAGAGTTTCAGTTGGCATAGGGGCATTAGGTGAGGAGCTTGGCTCGAACGCAATGAATTTGATGTTTTTTTTGATGCGATCGTCTTGGAAAATGGTGGCGATCGCAATTGTGACCGGATTTTTGAGTGGGGGCAGCAGTGCGGCACTGATCGCCCTAATCAGCCAAGCGATGACTCAAGGAAACACTGGTTCGCTGAATACTCTGGCGATCGCCTTTGCTGGATTAGCATTTATTGCCCTAACTTCCAGCATTATTTCTCAAGTAATGCTAATTCGTCTGGCGCAGCAAGCCGTGTTTCAGCTTCGGATTAGCCTTTGCCGTCAGATTTTGGCAACCGAACTGGCACATTTGGAAAAATTGGGTAGTGCCCGATTGCTGGCTACCCTAACGGATGATGTGCAAGCGGTTTCCGATGCGGTGCGGCTGATGCCTTTTTTATGCATCGATATCGCGATCGTTGCAGGCGGATTCGCTTACATCATTTGGCTTTCCTGGAAAGTGTTTTTGTTGGTCTGCCTGTTAGCTGTCGTCGCGATCGGAAGCTGTCAGTGGTTGCTAAAGCAGGGGCAAATCTGGCTAGAGCGCGCGCGCAACGAACAAGACTCTCTCTTCAAGCACTTTCGTACCGTCACCGATGGCAGCAAGGAACTCAAACTGCACTATCGTAGGCGACAGGCATTTCTTCAGGAAGATTTGCAGCAATCCGCCGCCGCCTTTCGTCGCAACAACATTAGAGGGTTGACCCTATTCGCCACGACCTCTAGCTGGGGCAAACTCATCTTTTTCTTTGCGATCGGCTTTGTGCTATTTGCCTTACCTAAACTAATGATCATTAGCCCCCAAACCTTAGCGGGCTATGTGCTGACTTTCACTTATTTGATGCTGCCGATGGATGGGTTGTTCAACTCCTTACCCGTCATCAGCCGCGCTGGGATTGCACTGAAGAAGATCGAAGCGCTCGATATCTCCTTGGGAGACTGGGCAGAAACCACTTCCACATCCGCCAGCATTCACCAGCAGTGGAAAGAACTACGGTTACAAGGCGTAACCCATGCCTATCAGACTGAGCAAGAAGAAAGTAGCTTTGGCGTAGGTCCGATTGATTTGACTTTCTATCCAGGAGAATGGGTGTTTATTGTGGGGGGCAACGGCAGCGGCAAATCGACTCTGGCAAAGCTGTTGCTAGGGCTATACGCGCCTCAATCGGGCGAAATTAGCTTTGATGGACAGCAGATTAATGATCAGAATCGTGAATGGTATCGTCAGCATTTTGCGGTCGTGTTTGCCGATTTCTTTTTGTTCGATCGCCTATTGGGACTCGATCGCACAGACCTAGACATTGAAGCCCAAGACTATCTGCGTCGCTTGAAACTGGATCACAAAGTCAGCGTCAAAAACGGCACCCTGTCCACCACAGCCCTTTCTCAAGGGCAGCGTAAACGTCTGACCCTCCTGACTGCATATTTAGAACAGCGCCCTATCTTTTTGTTTGATGAATGGGCAGCCGATCAAGACCCTGTGTTCAAAGACGTGTTCTACACCGAGCTACTGCCTCAACTGCGGGAACAAGGCAAAACCATTCTTTGCATTAGCCATGACGACCATTATTTTCATCTCGCCGATCGCATTATCAAGCTTGACTATGGGCAAATTGAGTATGACAAATCTCTAAAATCAGTGCCGCAAAATGAAGCTTGAAAATAGCACAAACCCATGCCCTGTCAAAATTAGGGCAAACTTTATGGAGTCCTTACACGCTCTTGCAATAATTTTCCCGGATACCTTACTTTGGATTAGGAAACTAATAAAGGGTTATTCTAAACAGCGTGCTTGATTTAATTTGTACTCTATTTCAATTCGTTAGGAGGCTCTCCTTTGTTTCCTGAGCAGCCCGCTCCATCCAAGCCTGTTGTCCAGGTTCAGCCTCAGCAAGTTGATGTCGCCGCGCCGCGCTTCGCTTCTCCTGCTGCTTTAACTCAGCCAAACTTGGCTCCGCCAGAATCGCTGCCGTCACAATCGTCGTCTCAAGCGCCGTTACCGTCTGCACCAGCCGCCACACTGGCTCCCTCACCAGCACCGTCTCCTGCTAAGCTATCTGCACCAGCCGCAGAGCCTGATCCTGTGAGTGCAACGATTACTATTACTTCCCCAGAGGCGGCAAAAGCCCAACGACGACAGGAAGTAGAGCAGGTATTATTACAGATCACCAGCAAGTCACGCGCCCAAAAGCAAGCGCAGCAAACCGAGGAAGCGGCGCAAGAAGCGGCAAAATATGGCGAATCGGGTGATTATGAGAAAGCTCGTCAGGCGATTAAGAAGCTAGTATTACCCGCTCAAACTCGGACGACCTTATTGCGTAAGCTGAGCGCAAAACAGGTCGCAAAAACCGGAAAATTACCCGCCGCAGCGATCGCCAAAAGTGCCGGAACCAATCAATCGGTGCCCGGTTTATCTCAAGCCGCGTCTGTCGTTTCCTCATCAGGCGTATCATCGTCTTCAGGATATACGCCTCCACCCACGGGCTACTCGACCCAAGCGCTAATTCCTTCTAATCAAGCCGCCCTCCAATTGCCGATTGGTCAACTGCTAGGCAAAACAGGCTTGAATTTAATTCTGCCGCTGACAATTCCTACAGAAATTACCTCTGCCTTTGGTTGGCGAACTCATCCCATTACTGGCGATACTCGATTTCATCGCGGGATTGATTTAGGAGCAGCCTATGGCAGCCCTATCGTGGCGGTAAAAAGTGGTCGAATTTATTTGGCTGATATGTATGGTGGCTATGGGCTAACTGTGATTGTGCAGCACAATGCAATGCAGCAAACGCTCTACGCCCATATGTCCCAGTTGTTTGTGAAGCCAGGAGAATGGGTGAAGCAGGGGCAGTTGATTGGTCAGGTGGGCAGCACAGGTGCTTCGACGGGTCCTCATTTGCACTTTGAGTTTTTGCAGCAAACGGCTCAGGGCTGGAGTGCGCTTAATCCGGCAGAGATATTTGAGCAGGCGATCGCCATGGCTCAAGCACAGAACACCCAACGCATCGCAAAAGGCTTAGGGAACAGCCTTAACTTATCTGCCTCTGGTGTAGTAGACATTTCGACTACCGCTCTAGTATCAGCAGATCAACTGGATGAAGAGTTGATCTCTGGATTAACTGAGTCGGCTTCGATCAATGTAATAGGGCTATTGCTACCGTTCACCTTATTGCCCCAAGCTGCCGTACCAGAACTTGGCTGGTTATCTCCCTTTGTGAATGATTTTCTGGCGGCTCAGTTTGATCCCCTGTTGCAACTTCCTGTTTTGTCGGAACCGCCTCAATCTGTTAGGTTTCAGGCGATCGCTGCTTTAACAGAGTTGCCGCAAACGACCCTAATTCCATCCGCTACTGCATTTAAGGCTGGAAATATGCAGGTGGCAACCACTAAACCACTGGCAAATTTGACGATCGCCGCTACTATGCCCGGAATCGTCCATTGGGAAGCGCTGCCTCAACCGGGTGCAAAACAATTACCTGCGTTTGCACCCAACCGATCCCTTCTAAAAATTGCGCCTAGTGTTGCCATCAAACCAGCAAGTT
>JBBSCL010000278.1:0-5052 GCA_038250345.1 Leptolyngbyales cyanobacterium | reverse complement strand
TAAAAACGCTGAAAGGCTGATAAAAACTGAATCAGAAGCGATCATGACCGCGATCGCGCTTTTTGAATGGTGTACATTTTGTCTTCAATGCCGCTGTTGCTATTCATCCTCTAGCCCTATGCGATCGCACGTTATTTCCCCCACCATGCCTTCTATCCCTCAAGCCCACTCTCAGCATCTCATTCCCCCATTTGAGCGAATTCAATTTACGGGATTGTTTGTGCTGGCAACGGGGGTTGGCTGGTTTCTGATTGGGTTGATTCTGCGATCGGTGCAAGATCCAACCTTGGTCAACTATCCAGCCTTGGGCAATTATCTAGAAGGCAAAGGATTGCTGTCGGCGTTGGTCACTGGCTTGGTTTCAGGGCTAGTGGTGAGCGCAATGCAGTGGTTAGTGCTGCGGCGGTATCTACCCGACTGGCTGTGGATTTTAGCTGGGGCGACCGGCTATGTCTTACTGACAACCACTCTAGAATCTTGGTGGGGCTGGATCGGGCAGGCGATGATTTTGCCAGAGGTGATTGCCCTTGCCGAAAAAGCATCCCCGCAGACCATTGTGGTGTTAGCGGGGCTGATTCGCACCTTTTTGGCGGCGGTTTGCTCAATTTGGTTGGGGGTCGCGCAATGGCTACTGCTGCGGCAATATACTCGCTCAAGCCGCTGGTGGATATGGGTTCCGTCGATCGCGGTGATTTTTTCGGCGTTATTCTTTGGTGCCGGACTGGTATTGCTGTTGCTAAAGGTCAATTTTCCGTTAGATGTGAACGTGTTGGGGGCAGGAATTTTGGGCATGACCCAGGCGATCGCGCTCTGTGCTTTGCATCGTCGTAGCAACAGCGCTAGCTCTCTACCTACAACCTTCATAACCGCTCCAGAAATTGTGAATTATAACCAGGTAAACCGTTTAGGAAAACGACTGCACCAGCACTTAAACGATGCTTGGACGAGTGAACATTTGAATCAAGATGCCCTCAATTATTCGGTGGCAGTGACCGAAACAGGCGCGATCGCAACCTACAAACCGATCAATCAGGCTGCGATTGACCAGGTGCAGCAAACTCCGCTACCCAAATTAGTCATTCCTGAGGTGTTGAACCCAGAAAGCGGTATTGCCCCACCCTTGGCACAGTTTGATGTCACCTTTTTACCGTCAGGTAAGCTACAAGTTCGTCCTTGGAATGGAGTGCCGCTACTCTGGATCACAGCGGGAATGTTGATAGTGATCTTGGCAGTTAGCGCACTTACTGCTTACCTCAATCCCTCGCTAATTGATGTCAATTAAAAGCAGTCATTGCGCTTTTTACTGCCTGCAAAAATTCTTTTCACCCGAAACCTGAAACCCGCTTCACTGCATGAAAAACCGAATTATTCTGATGGGTGTCGCGCTGCTTTTAGCATTCATCTGGCATAGTGGGGGATATCCTCCCATGTCGCAAGCTATGACGATCGCACAGCCATTTGCTTATCCCAACAGCGCCCAAATCAACCAGGTGGATGACTACCACGGCACCCAGGTTGCCGACCCATACCGCTGGCTCGAAAACCCCGACTCGCCTGAAAGCCGTGCCTGGATTGAGGCGCAAAATAAGCTGACGATGGGCTTTTTGGCAGATATTCCGGCACGCGATCGCCTCAAAGAGCGCCTAACCAAACTGTGGAACTACGAAAAATACGGTATTCCCTTCAAGCAGGGCGACGAGCAGCAAAACGACTCCGCCCAACGCTATTTTTACTTCAAAAACGACGGCTTACAGAACCAAAGCGTTCTCTACACGCTCAAAGCTTTAACCGACGAGCCAACCATGCTGCTTGATCCCAATACCCTTTCTGCCGATGGCACCGTGGCACTTGGGGGCTTATCTGTCAGCGAAAACGGCAAACTCCTTGCCTATGGCTTATCTACCTCTGGCTCTGACTGGCAAACCTGGAAAGTGCGTGACGTAGAAACAGGTCAAGATCTGCCCGACCAAATCAACTGGGTCAAATTTTCTGGCGCATCCTGGAGCCACGACCACACAGGCTTTTTCTACTCCCGCTATGACGAACCTAACAGCAAAACCCAACTGGAAGCTGTGAACTACTTCCAAAAGCTGTACTACCACCGCTTGGGAACAGCCCAGTCAGAAGATCTGCTGATTTACGATCGCCCCGATCACAAAGAATGGGGTTTTAGCGGCGGCGTGACTGAAGACGGGCGCTATTTGCTGATCTCTGTGTGGCTGGGCACCGATCCGCGTAATTTGGTATTTTACAAAGATCTCATGGTTCCCAATGCGCCTGTGGTGGAACTGATCAACACCTTTGAAGCCGAATATTCCCTGGTGGATAATGACGGCAGCACGTTTTGGTTTCGCACAGATTTAAATGCGCCTCGCGGTCGGGTGATTGCGATCGACTTGAGCAATCCTGCCAAAGAGGGCTGGCAAGAAATCATTCCCGAATCGGCGGAAACCCTCAGAATCGTAGGCTTGTTGAACAATCAATTCGTCGCCTCTTACCTAAAAGATGCCCGCAGTCAAATTCGCCTCTACGATTTGCAGGGTCAGCTAGTGCGAGAGGTAGACTTGCCGGGAATTGGCTCCGCTGGCGGCTTTGGCGGCAAACGACACGACACGGAAACTTTTTATAGCTTCACCAGCTTCACTACTCCGCCCACCATCTATCGCTACAACATGGTCACGGGTGAAAGCACTCCCTTTCGCCAACCCACCGTCGATTTCAAGCCCCAAGACTACGAAACCCGCCAAGTGTTCTATCCCAGTAAGGATGGCACCCCAGTGCCGATGTTTATCGTCCACAAAAAAGGACTAAAGCTGGATGGTAGCAATCCCACCTATCTATATGGCTACGGCGGCTTTGGCATCTCTCTCACGCCGAGCTTTTCCGTGAGTCTGCTGACGTGGATGGAGCTGGGGGGAGTGTATGCGGTTCCCAATTTGCGCGGCGGCGGTGAATATGGCGAAGACTGGCACCAGGCGGGCATGAAGCTGAAAAAGCAAACGGTGTTTGATGATTTTATTGCGGCGGCGGAGTGGCTGATTGCCAATCAATACACCAGTTCACCGAAGCTAGCGATCGCGGGTGGCAGTAACGGCGGTCTGCTCGTGGGTGCCTGTATGACTCAACGCCCAGAGCTATTTGGTGCGGCGCTACCCGCTGTGGGAGTGATGGATATGCTGCGCTTTCACAAATTTACAATCGGCTGGGCGTGGATTGCGGAATATGGCTCTCCTGATAATCCAGAGGAGTTCAAAGCGCTCTATGCTTACTCGCCGCTGCACAATCTCAAACCGGGCACTGCCTATCCAGCGACGCTAATTACCACTGCCGACCACGACGATCGCGTAGTGCCTGCCCACAGTTTCAAGTTTGCCGCTGCCCTGCAAGCTGCTCACAAAGGTGCTGCTCCGGTATTAATTCGGATTGAAACCAAAGCCGGACATGGAGCCGGAAAACCCACCACAAAAATCATTGAAGAAGCCAGCGATCGCTGGGCTTTTTTGGTGAAGACCTTAAATATGGCGATCGGCGATCGACTTTTATCCTAATAGTCCAGCAATTCCAAATTCAAGAATTAGGAGGAGTTGGGAACTGCCGCCGCGATCGGCTACATAATTGGGACAGATGGAAGCCAAACTCCTCTTTACTACGGTGAGATCAAAATTGTGAAAACCACACGTGAGTATCATGTAATCCCACGCACCAGCCCTGGAAAAACAAGCTAAAAACCTGGAAATTCCCGGAAATCTGGGTTGATCCAGTTCTTTTTCCACCTAAGATTCTCATGCTAGTGGGTGACCAAGATGGCACTTGTCGTATTTTTAATCTTGCATCCGACTATGAACTTGTAGTTGCTCACTCGAACTATCAAGCAGCCCAAGAATGGCTTCTTGAAGATGAATATGAACGAGTTAAGGATCAGATTTTGGCTGAAGAAATTCTTTGATCATGAGCTTAGACTTTTGCAGAAACGCTGCATAATCGGGTAACCAGGGGATTTTCTCCCCCAATCTCCACAGCATCCCGCGTGCGGAGCCGCACGGCGCGCGTCCTCAGAAAGATTTATAGAAGTTACGCACTGTCCAAATCAAGTCAGGTATGCGTCAACGAAATTGCTTTATTTGAAGGGCTTCAAGAACTAAGTTCAACTTGAAGCTTCTGTTCAAAACTGCCTTCAGATTTGCGAGTTAATGTATTCCGTAATACCAAATACAGCGGACGCACGTTCTGATTTTCTGTCAATGCGTAAGTCCTATCAGCTTAAATTCAGCATTTTTTCAGCTTGCGATCACGCCTAGCTTAGAAAGGTGGTTCAAACTAATGACTAGATGTAGAAAAGCACTCATTCCTACCACCTTTTCAGCTTTTCTGATCGATCAAACAGAGTTTTATTGACACACATTTTTCAAGGAGAATTTTAATGAAAACTCTAATTTTCACATCAACGTTTACATTGGCTTGTGTAACTTCTATTTCGATCGCACTGATTACATCTACTACTTCTCGCGCTTACGCAGCGGATCGCTCCTGCTTATCTAGTTCAAGTTCAGCTACAACAGGAGGGGCGGCTCGACAACAATTGGTCGCGATCGCCCAGTGTGATTCAAACCCGCCACCACTTAATAATGTACCTACAGTTCTCGCGCTGCCTAAAAGTGCTACGCCTAAAATAATGGTCGACGGAATAAATACACCTCGCTCAGATGAGAGTGATGTTTATCCCGCTTACTGTGCGGCTTTTGTGGGACGATTGACTCCAGATGATTTTGGTTTTTATGAAGCACTCCAACGCTGTACTCGCGGCAATTAAGCAATCTGGGCAACGCGATCGCATAGGATTGTCTTGCCCCAAAGCCCATTAAACTGAACCACTATGCACTGAAAGTGCATAGGTTCCTTAAGGGCTAAAGCCCAATTCTGGGGCTTCGTTGAATGCATCACTAGGTGTGAGATCTGTAAATGGTGAACTCTAATCCGACAAGCTATCTAACACAGAAGTGTGTAGCAACTAAAGTCTTGCACTGAAAGTGCATAGTTTAGGACTAGTACTCT
>JBBSCL010000277.1:0-5060 GCA_038250345.1 Leptolyngbyales cyanobacterium | reverse complement strand
GAAAAAGGGGCGATCGCTGAGCTGACATTTCACCATTGGTTTAAGGTGAGCTAATCAATCCGCCTCTTCTATGAATACTCCTTTATTCTGTCAGATTCCTACTCATTCTGAAGGCTGGAGTTTAGACTGATCCGTTAAACGCGACTCACTTTGAATAATTTGGCGCTGTTCACCCAAACTCCAATTATTCCTTGCCCCTTGCCCCAAGCTTCCGCGTATTTCACATCAAGGCTTTGGGGATGGCGCTTCTTGAGGTGGCTTTACCTGGGTTGTGGGAAGTGAAGATTCTTGTGGCGATGGGCTAGGAGATGCAGGTGTGGCGCGGGGCGGATTGGCACTGGGGGCACAGGCGATCGCGCTTAGCCCAACGACACTACAAAGAAATAGAAGTAAAACTGGGTTCATGGTTCAACTACGCTAAAGTTTCTGGACAATAGCCTAAACCGCGAACAAACTGAGTGCGAAACTCTTCAATTTCTGCGCGATCGGGGGTGCCATGAGAAACCACTGCCACTTGGTAGCGCTGCATCACTTCCACAGGAGATTGCCCCGTTTCTAAGCCCCACATCGCCATTTGAATCCGCACATTGGGTTCGTGCGAAATTCCCAGTTCATTCATAAACGCTTGAAAATCTCCATGCTGATGAGGCTCTAAATATTCGCTCAGCTTGACTCGAATTAGCCAGCCATCAATCTGATGAATCACACTCATAAAGCGCACTGGCAAATAGCCTTTATGCAAAAATTCAACCACTCTCAAGGTCAAGCTGGTGTTGGCTAGAAAGTAAACGTAGTCCATTAGGTGCCATCAACGGTGCGAATAACTCCATAGTCGCGGTTGAAGTGATGCTGGGGTAGGGGAAAAGCCCCCGTATTAGAGAGGGTTTCCCCCCAATTTTAGTGGGTAGAGGTAAAGCAGCAGCCTAAAAGCGATCGACTCCTTCAAACGCTTTGGTAGGCGATGGTTTAGCCGCTTCGCCACAGGTGCGGGGTGTAGGAAACAGCTTCGTCGGATTGGCGATCGTTTGTGGATCGATCGCCTGACGCACCCACTGCATCGTTTCCAGGTCTACTGGCGAAAACATTTCCGGCATATAACAGCGCTTATCGGCACCAATGCCATGTTCGCCCGAAATGCTGCCGCCAACTTTCACACAGAGCTTGAGGATTTCGCCGCCCAACTCTTCCACCTGTTCCAACGCCCCAGGAACGGCATTATCATACAAAATCAGCGGATGCAGATTGCCATCGCCCGCATGAAACACATTCGCCACATAGTAGCCATAGCGATCGCCCAACGCCGCAATTTCCTTCAGCACATATTCCAGTTTGGTACGGGGAATCACCCCATCCTGCACGTAGTAATCGGGTGAAAGCTTACCCATCGCGGCGAATGCGGCTTTGCGACCTTTCCATAACGTCAAGCGCTGATCGACATCCGTGGCAATCCGCACACAGCGTGCGCCATTTTGCAAACAAATCGCCTCCACCCGCTGCGTATTTTCCGCCGCTTCCACCTCCAGCCCATCCACTTCCACCAGCAAAATCGCCGCCGCATCGCGGGGATAGCAGTTCGTCGCCACCACATCTTCCACGGCATTGATGCTGAGGTTATCCATCATTTCCATGCCGCCCGGAATAATTCCCGCGCCAATAATGTCCGAAACGGTTGCCGCTGCTGCTTCTACACTGGTGAAGTCCGCCAGCAACACGCGAATCGATTCCGGCGTTTTCACCAGCCGCAACGTAATTTCGGTAGCAATCCCCAAGGTGCCTTCAGAGCCAACAAACACGCCAGTCAAATCATATCCCGGCATTTCGGGCACTGTGCCGCCGATGTCCACAATCTCACCCGTCGGCAACACCACCTTCAAACCCAGCACATGATTGGTCGTCACGCCATATTTGAGGCAGTGGACACCCCCAGAATTTTCTGCCACATTGCCGCCGATCGAGCAAATAATTTGGCTGGATGGGTCAGGCGCATAGAAAAAGCCTGCTCCACTGACGGCTTGTGTGACCCAGCTATTGACCACTCCGGGTTGCACCACCACGCGCTGATTCTCTAGATCAATCTCCAAAATTTGCTTCATCAAAGTGGTGACAATCAGAACGCAGCCATCCACAGGCAGCGCTCCACCCGATAAGCCCGTGCCAGAACCACGAGTGACAAAAGGAATCTGGTTTTGGGCGCAGACGGTGACGATCGCCGCGACTTCTGCGGTTGTCCGGGGCAACACCACCACATCAGGACGGTGGCGATAGCTAGTCAACCCGTCGCATTCGTAAACCAATAGTTCTTCTTTGCGACGAACGACGTTGCTCTTACCCGCGATCGCCTCAAATTGCTTGATAATCGGCTGCCAATTCCGCGTCGTTTGCCGTTCTTGAATCAGCATGGAGTTTCTCAAATACTGCTAATGACTATTCTATAGGGAGAACCAGAAGAGTTCCGCCCCTGCTGACTAAACGGCTCGAAACTCACTCCATCAACCAGCTAAACAGACCCTCTACCGTGAGATCAAAGTCTTGAGCAAATTCCGGCACTGGCAATCGTGCCCCCGGTTCATCATAAACAGTAGTCGGTTGATCCGGGAGATAAACAAACACGGATTGTTCATCTGGATCAATCAGCCATCCCATCTGAGTTCCATACTTGAGGCAATGCAGAACATTCTTGGTGACTTTCGTTTGGCTCTGATCCGATGACAGAATTTCGATTGTCCAATCTGGAGCCGTTGAAAAAACGTTAGCGACTCCACCGTTCTCTTTGCGTGGAATTCTACTCCATCGGAACACGGCGATATCCGGAACCGTTGAGCGTCCACCATAGGTGCAGCGGAGTTCCGTGAAAGCCCGTGCGATCTGCTTGGGTTTGACGATCAAGTTAAGTGCAGACGCTAATTCAGTCTGAATTGCACTATGTTCTCCCTGAGGCATTGGTTTCTGGATGATCAGCCCATGAATGTACTCGCTGGCGGGTTCTGTCTCGGTCAACTGTAGAAATTCTTCTAGGGTCAGGGGTTTAGTGGGAGTTTGTACCATTTTAAGATTCCCTTGAAAGGAGTTCCGTGAGGATTAAAACTCAACGGATTGCCTCAACTATCTAGCCCTTGGTATTCTATCAATCTTAATATCTAGGTTTATCAAGGGTTTTATGACAGAAAAAACAGCCATTTGGACTATTCCAAACACTCTATCGCTTTATCGGTTGGCAGTATTTCCATTACTAATATTTTTGATTCTTGAAGATCAAGAAAAAATCTTTTCGGTTTTTTTCTTGATTAGTTTAATCACCGATATTCTGGATGGCTGGATCGCTCGGACGTTTGGCATGGAAAGCGAACTGGGGGCAAAACTAGATTCTTGGGCAGATACGGCAACCTATATCGCTGGTTTCTGGGCGGTTTTTAGCTTTAAAGGACAGGAAATTGCGCCCCATGTTCTTTGGGTCATTGCTTTTGCGATCGCCTGGTTCACGTTATATCTAGTCATGCTCATCAAGTTTCGCAGCATTATTGGGCTGCATACCTACAGCTTTAAAGTAACCGCTTACCTCCAAGGAGCCTGCATGATGGGGTTACTCTGGTTTGGCTTTTGGGATTGGCTGTACTATTTGGCGATCGGGTGGGGAATTTTAGCTTGCCTAGAAGAAATTCTGATTGTGCTGCTGCTGCCTGCACCCCAAACGGATGTCAAAGGCTTATTTTGGGTACTGCGCGATACGAATCAATAATGCATCCCATTTTTATCCATATTGCGGTTTTTCTGATTCTGGGTGGAATTGGCATGTATTTTGCTAACCGTAAGGTTGATGCAAAGACAAGCCAACAACGCTGGTTTAAGTTTTTGACCTACATCGCCATTGTTAGCAGCGCGATCGCGAGTATTTTGCTGGATTACTTTTATCTCACAGCCATTTTAATTTCCGCGATCGGGCTAGGGGAAATTATCCGGGTTTTAGCTGCGTCACCCAGGCGATCATTTCAACTCCTTGTACTGGGAATTTATCTTGCCATTGCTGCTGGCTTTATTTATTTTTCAATGGTGTTCGGGCGATTTTTCCTGCTGTTTATCTACTTTCAAGTCTTCACCTTCGACGGATTTAGCCAGGTTACCGGACAACTGCTTGGCAAACAAAAACTACTGCCTCACATCAGCCCCGGCAAAACCTGGGAAGGACTGATCGGCGGCACTATTTTTTGCTTGATTGCAGCGATATGGGCGCGGGATTGGGTTGGGTTTTCAATACCGATCTCTCTGGTGATGGGCATGACAACCGCTTTGTTTGCGTTTACAGGGGATGTGCTGGCTTCCTACTTGAAACGGCTGTGCCAGGTCAAAGATTACAGCACTTTACTACCTGGACATGGCGGAGTATTGGATCGATTTGACAGTTTGATGATGGTGGGAATGGGCTATGTTTTGCTGTCACAGATGCGATCGCTGCCCTGATTTCCCGTTGCCTAAACCGGATCGCCACGGCGCGCCTTTTTCTTTAAAGCACCCCTTTAGAACTAGGAATGGTGTTAGCACGGCGAGAGTCTACCTCGGTTGCCATCCGCAGCGATCGCGCAAATGCCTTGAACGTCGCCTCAATAATATGGTGCGAGTTGATGCCGTCTAATTGACGGATGTGTAGAGTAATTTGGGCATGGTTGACGATCGCCACAAAAAATTCGCGCACCAGTTGAGTATCGTAGGTGCCCACGCGCTGAGTCGGAATCTGTAAGCCATAGCTGAGATGGGGGCGACCCGAAAAATCTAAGGCAACCTGCACCAACGCTTCATCTAACGGTGCAACAAAGTGACCAAAGCGAACAATGCCTTTGCGATCGCCCAGCGCCCTGAATAACGCCATTCCTAAGGTAATGCCCACATCCTCATTGGTGTGATGGTCATCAATTTCAATATCTCCCGTTGCCCTCACATCCAAGTCAATCAAGCCATGGGACGAAATTTGATGCAGCATGTGATCCAAAAAAGGAATTCCCGTCTTGGCGACACATTGCCCAGTGCCATCTAAGTTGATCGTCACCTGGACATCGGTTTCTCCGGTG
>JBBSCL010000276.1:0-5063 GCA_038250345.1 Leptolyngbyales cyanobacterium | reverse complement strand
GGAGTATGCCTGCTGCTGCGGATTGGCACCTACCGCATTTTGTTAGATTGCGGCTTGTCGGATCTGTCACCTTTACTTGAGCAAACAGGCAAGCCTCCGGCTGACTTGGTGCTGTGTAGTCACGCCCACGCTGATCATGCACGGGGATTGTTAGAACTACATCGAGCGTTTCCCCAACTGCCCATTTATGCGAGCGAGGTGACCACTCAGCTACTGCCGCTAAACTGGCTCGACCAATCTGAAAAGGAACTGCCGCAGTTTTGTCATGCTTTGCCATGGCGCACCCCGATCGAATTTTTAGATGGACTCACCGCTGAAATTTATCCATCGGGGCATTTACCAGGAGCGGCTGCGATTCTGCTCTCCTACACCGCTCCACCTGAAAATACTCCCCCTGAAAAAAGCGCCCCATCTCGTTCTTACACGGTGCTTTATACGGGAGATTTTTTCTTGTCAAACACTCGTTTGGTGGAAGGACTCCCATTAGAAGAATTGCGGGGGCTTCAGCCTAACGTGTTGATTGTGGAAGGCAGCTATGGGACGGCGCGTCATCCTCATCGTCGTCATCAAGAAAATCATCTTGCTGAGCGAATCGACCAGGCGATCGCCCACCAAAAATCGATTCTGTTGCCCACATCCTTAGGGTTGGGACAAGAGTTGCTGCTGCTGCTGCGGAGCCATCATTATTTCACGGGGCGAGACATTGATATTTGGGTCGATGGAGCCGTTACCAATGGCTGTGATGCCTACCTAGAAATCTTGCCACATCTGCCCACCTCAGTCCAAAACTTTGCCCGTCATCAACCCCTGTTTTGGGATGAGCGGGTGCGTCCACGGGTGCGCCGTCTCACTCCAGATTGCGCCGAGTTGAGGCATCCCTGCATTGTAGTGACTGATGAAACAGCAGATTTGCATCAGTATTATCATGCCAACCCAGAAGCATGGTTGATGTTGTTGCCCTGGGAAGCAGATTGTCAAGTAATCGATAGCGAAGTAGAGTCGCCTGCTGCTTTGGCAACCGAAACCTACTTGCTGGCACAACATTGTGATGGCACTGGAACCACCCAATTGATTCACAACCTCCGCCCTCAGCATGTGATGTTTATCCATGGTCCAGCGGCTTACTTATCAGACTTAACCGGCTTAGATGAATTGCATAATCGGTATCATCTCCATTCGCCTGCTAGCGGCACCAGGGTAGAACTGCCAATTGGTGAAACCTTTTTGCAGCCTGCCCCTCCCGATACAGGCTATGAAGGAGAACTGACTGAACTGGATGCCGTGGTGATGATTACTTTACCGAAGGCGATCGCGGCTGATCCACGGTGGCGAGGCTTAGCAGACACCGGCTTAATCGAAGCCCGCTGGCACGGCGATGAACTGGTGCTGCGAGGCTTGCCCCAACGAGAACTATTGCGCCCCCCAGAGAGCGATCGCCTGTTAGATTGGATGGATGCCAACTCTCCCTTGCGAAACTGCTGTGACAACTGTCGCCACTATCGCAGTCAGCGCTGCTGGAACGATGCTTCGCCTCTGTTTGAGTTCAAAGTCACGCCGGAAGGATTTTGTCCTGTATTTGAGTCGGTGCAAATTGGAGAGCAGGATGCTGAACCGTAAATTACTCAACTCATGGGTAACAGACTTGTGAACAACTCCGCTAACTGAGCTGAAATTCGATACGATGAATTAATACGGAACGAGTCCGACCTTTTTATTAACGCTGTGAGTGCCATCCATGACTGCTGAGGTTTTGGTAGAAAAAAAGAAATTAGCGAAGCCGCCGCTGGAGATTTATCAGTTGGGCGATCGCGTGTTGCGTACCCCTGCAAAACGAATCGCCAAGGTGGATGCAGAGATTAAGCAACTAATTCGAGAAATGCTGCAAACCATGTATAGTGCCGATGGCATTGGTTTAGCTGCACCTCAAGTTGGGGTGCATAAGCAACTCGTCGTGGTGGATTGTGAGCCGGATGAAGCCGCAAAACCACCGCTGATTTTGATCAATCCGACGCTGACCAAAGCGAGTCAAGAGATTGTGGTGAACCAGGAAGGGTGCCTCAGCATTCCCAATGTTTATCTAGATGTCAAACGCCCCACGGCGATCGAAGTGTCCTACAAAGACGAAAACGGTCGTCCTCAGCGACTAGCGGCAACCGGATTGCTAGCGTGTTGCATTCAACACGAAATTGATCACCTAAACGGTGTTTTGTTTGTCGATCGCGTGGCGAATGTTTTGGAGTTAAATCAAGAGCTTATGAAGCATGGCTTTTCGGCGAGGGCTGTTAAACCTGTAAGCTGAGACGGGGATAACTCACAAACGGTTTGATTCTATCCAAACTGTTTAAAACTTTCATGTAGTCAGTCTGATTTTTAGCCCATTGTGATGTTTCGGGATTAGTCTATAGTGACTCCAAAAAGCGGCATACTTCTAGCAGGTTCTTGCATTACGGCGATCGCGTCAATTGGCTCAGTCTTTGAGTTATCTTCTGGAGAACCGGAACTGGGCAGTTTGGTGACTGGAATTATTTTGGCATTGAGTATTCCGTTAACGATTGTCTTTTTTCTAGCAGCCGTTCGAGATACTAGAGCCAGTCAAAAATAAACTCCAATCCTGCTGGGTGCGCTGTTTTTTGGAATAAACCCATTACCTCGGCACACTTGCGTCACAATGTCGGGCACTCAATACATTGCATTTCTTCGATTGCTCTCTGGCAGAAGCAATACCGAGCGTAGACAATCCCATTATCTGTTGTCCATTTCTGAACCGATGGCAATTGGGCGCGATCTGCGCTGCGAAATTGCACTGGATGCATCCTTATATCGCTCAGTCTCTCGACGACATGCAGAAATTTTGCCCATTCTGGGGTTTGAATCGCCTCAGGGGGAGCGGTTTTGGCAAGTTTGTGACCTGAATAGCAGCAATGGCACATTTGTGAATGGCGATCGCTTGCAAGGCTGCCAGGTTTTGCAGGTCGGCGATCGCATCATGCTGGGGCAGAATGGTCCAGAGCTAGTGTTTGAATATCAACCTCAAGAAGAAGGGCAACCGCTAGACAATTTTGGAGTGGCGCTAGGCACATTTCCACCCGCTCTCGACCCAACGCTGCCGCCGCCTAAAAACCGCGTTAAGCAAGAAGATGTGAGTTTGACTCAGCTCTTTCCGATCCTGTCTACTGGGCGTGAACTGACTCAAAAAGCTTATTTGGTGCCTGCGGTTGTCACCATTACCTTTGTCGTACTGTTGTTTTTGGCGATCGGCAATCCGGATGTTTTCAACCTTTTGCTGGCAGCATATTTGGCGATCGCGGCGTTATATTTCATCTATCAGCTTTGCGGCAAGCAAAAACCCTGGTGGCTGTTGATGGCTGTGGCAACAATCACTGCGCTGATTTTGCTCAGTCCTATCTTGGATTTATTCACATTAGTATTTCATCACCTCTTGCCCGGTGACTTATCTAGTACGAATGCCGCGACCAATTTTTGGGTGCTGCTGGTGAAAATGTTTTTTGGCGCAGGGCTGATGGAGGAGTTGCTTAAAGCAGTGCCGGTATTCATCGCTTTGGGTCTGGGTGTGCGGCTGCGATCGCCTTTGCGATCGCGTGTTGGCGTATGGGAACCCCTAGATGGAATTTTGCTAGGCGCAGCTTCTGCCGTGGGATTCAGCCTGATGGAAACCTTGGGAGTTTACGTTCCCGCGACCTATAAGTCATCTCTTTTGGGAGGACAAGAAGCTGCCCAATTGGCAGGGCTACAGCTTCTCATTCCCAGAGTCTTGGGTTTGGTCGCCGGACACATGGCTTACAGCGGCTACTTTGGCTACTTCATTGGGCTAAGTGTGCTTCGGTTTCGGCAGCGCTGGCTGATTTTGGGCGTTGGGCTATGCACGGCTGCTGGCTTGCACACGCTCTGGAATGCAGCAGGAATGCTGAGTCCGGTGTTTCTAGCCTTTGTCGGTGTGCTGTCCTACGCATTTCTGGGTGCCGCAATTCTCAAAGCACGATCGCTTTCCCCCACGCGATCGCAAAACTTCGCCACCCGCTTGCGATGATCTTAGCGATCGACTAACTCCTGTACCGCTTCTACGGATAAGTTCAATGTTTCAGCGACCTGGTTAATCGTTAGCCCCAAACCCATGAGTCGGGTGATCGCCCGTTGCAAAGATTGTTCAGCTTCTTGTTGTGCTTGTTCGGCTTCTCGTTGTGCCAGTTCCGCTTCCTGACGTGCTTGTTCGGCTTCTCGTTGTGCCAGTTCCGCTTCCTGACGTGCTAGTTCCGCTTCTTGTCGTGCCAGTTCCGCTTCCTGTCGTGCCCACTCGGTTTCTAAAGGAGTTAGCAGTTTTTTCCCCGTCGTTGGATTGTAGAAACGCAGTTCCCCGTTCAAAAGCCGCAGGTCTAGTCCTAACACTTCGCTATGAATCGAGACACTCCCATCCGGCAATAATTGGGCTGGAATGGGCTGATAGGTTCCCTCTACTAACTGCGCCCCTTTTAGGGCTGGCTGCAAATAATCTCCAGTTGGATCATACTGAAAATACTCTGATACTCCCATCCGATTGTATTTTTCACGTTTCTCCACTTCATCATTTTCTTGGGTTGTTTTTGAGGTAATTTCCATCACAAAGCTGGGCAATTTACCACCCTCTTCCCAGGCTTTGAAACTGCGACGCTTTTTCTTTTCCACACCAAATATCACAAACACATCTGGCGACACCACGGCATCAGGCACCCCTCGCTTGTAGTACACAAACAAATTGCCCGACACATAAACATCAGGGCGATCCTGAAAATAGACTCCAAGCGCTTCCACGCCATAGATTAAATAGTCCCGTGTCGGGTCGCTTTCAGTCATCGGTTGACCGTCTCCATCCGGGTAGATAATCTCAAGATCTGAAATGCTGGTAGAAAGGTTCATCGTGCCATTCCTCAACGCGATCGCACTCGATCAAACCATAGCATTTTGCTGAATTGAACACCATGCATCAGCGATCGCTCTCTGGCTTTATCTATCTTAGAGCTTACGCATTGACAAAAAGAGGGGAATGTGGGGATTCTAGACACATCTCG
>JBBSCL010000275.1:0-5064 GCA_038250345.1 Leptolyngbyales cyanobacterium | reverse complement strand
TGCCGCCAAGGATTTTACTAAGGACATTTCAGACTTTGCCGCTGGACTTGATCAAGGGCTAAAAACCTGGCAAGAGTTGGAAGTAAATGTGGTGAGTTGGATTTTTGACCAAAATCAAGGTTCATTAGGGTTCGGCGGATCTGAGCAGCGCGGTCCTTGGAGCAGTTGGGCAAAGTCGGTGCGATCGCCGGGGTTAAAAACCCTGTTTAATGACTTGGCGCAGCAGCAAGCCGTCACAGGGGCAGGCGTTCCTGCGACGGTTGGCGTTTCAGAGTGGGTCGAGTGGGCGATCGCTTTGCAGCGGTTGCAGTTGGGCTTAGTTAGTTGGTTTGATAAGCAACCCTACGATGCCACTGCTGGAAAACGTCTGTCGATCGCCACTTTTCTTACCTTTACCGCCGTTTGGAGTCAGTTGTCTCAGCGGTTTAGCGAACTCAGCCAGCCGATTTTGGCGCAGGGGTGTTTTCAAATGGCGCTGCAATCGCTGTATTACTTCGCTCAGCAGCCTTACTATCCGCTCTATGGCGGTTTGTTCGCGGCGCTGTCGGGTGAATCGCTGCAAACGACGCTGAACTATTTGGATCAGCCGTTGCGTCAGGTGCCGAATACGGCTAGCAAAGCCAGAATTTTGACGCTGTTGGGCTACTCGCAACGAGCGTTGGGTCAGATCGAGCAGGCTTTGAAGCTGCACCAGCAAGCGTTAGAAATTGCGCGAGAATCGGGCGATCGCCGCTGTGAAATTGCCAACCTGAACCATCTCAGCCGTGCCTGGGTGATGCAAAGTGAATATAGTTCTGCGATCGATACCAGCCAGCGGGCGCTAATTTTGGCACGACAAACGGGCGATCGCCTAGGTGAAGCCAATGCCCTGACGAACCTGGGCAGCACTACGGTGGCGCAAGGTCAGTCCGAGACCGCTCTAGATACAGATCAGTACGAACAGGTTTTGGAGTATTTGCAGCGGGGATTGCGGCTGTCTGAACAGGAAGGCGATGTGCCCAGTCAGGCGCTTTGCACGAATAGTTTGGGCATTGCTCAAGTGATGCTGGAGCAATATCCAGAGGCGATCGCCTCTTTGGAAAAGGGAATGCGGATTGCTCAGGCGATCGGCGATTTATCCCTCCAAGGATTAAACTGCACCTATCTGGCAGAAGCTCATCGCGGTTTAGGCAACGCTGAATTGGCAATTTACACTGGCTGTCTAGGAATGTATTTGCTGAACCAGATCGGCTCTCGGCAATGGCGACAACCCGCTGGAATCCTGAGCATTCTGAACGGACAAATGGGAGCCGAGGCATTCCAGGCAATTCTGACAAAATATCGTCCGCAGTTTTTGCAAATCATCGGCGTGGATGGCTTTGACTATCTGCCAAAATTGCTGGCTGATTACCGCTCTTTTTAAGGGGAAACGTTCTGTTAAGTACAACTCACTAAGCTAATCGTCATTTAAGTTGGAACCTGAGAAACTTAAAAATCTCTGCGAACAAGCGGCTTAAGCCCATTGCCTCTGCAATTTGGATGCTTATCAGCCTACAACGACGTTTAAAGAACTCCCCCATAGCTGAACGTGATTAGCTTCAGGTGGCTAGGGTCGGCAATTAGCTCTTTCGCTAATAAATATCCGGTCAGTGTCCAGGTTTGATACCTCCGCGATTCTTTGCCAATCAGTCGAGCATCGGGCGCATCGTAGTATTCAGGCCATTGATCCTGTACTAGGCGACGTTCGGCAACCGCGATCGCGTGATGCGCCAACTCTGCCCGACCCATTTTGCGCGCTGCTGCTGTTAGCATCCACAGCAACACGGGCCAACTGCCGCCATTGTGGTAAGACCAAGGGCGATTCTTGGGATCGGCTCCTGTAACAATCCGCCAATCTGCATCTTCCAGGGCTGGATAGCATAGCTTCATCGGCATGTGGCTGACCAAATCGCTCCAGCGGAGTTCAATCACATTCAAAATTTTGTGCGATTGTTCCTCGTCTGCCAGGGAGGAAATAATCGCCATCAAGTTGCCGATCGCAAAAAAGCGGCAATCTAGTTGAGAAGGACCCAGATTACCCGCCAGATAACCGCCTGCTTCGGGCAGCCATTTTGCCAGTTTGTAAAAAGGAATCGAATCGGAAAAAATATTGAACTGGTTCAGCGCTCCTTCCCCATACTCTTCCACCCGATAGCGATAAATCTCATTCAAGCGCTCTGGATCGAGCCAATAATCTTCTCGCAGTTGCGTGGTCAATGGTTCCAGTCGCGCCTGCACCGCTTGAATAATCCGCTGGTTAGATTGGTTGGGCAGCAACAGTTCTAAGCTGGCGCGCAAAGATACATAAAACAACGATTGAATATCCAACGGATGCCCATGTAGCCCCATGCGGCGATCGATCATGCTGGCAGCATCGGGCACTAACACCATTGGGTACATGTCAAATCGGGTAACGAGGCAAAGCTCTAAAATGACGCGAATGCCTTCTTGGAAATCCGAGCGATGCACGAGTTCCATGTCTTCGGTGGCGATCGCGTATGCCCTCAGCAAAAAGATCCACCACAGGCAGGCATCTGCGGGTGCCACTCGCCCAATCGCGTGGTCGCCAAAATCTGCCCGCACATATTCACGCCCGTTGATCGTCTCTATTTTGAAACTGGCTGGCATCAAGCCTCGGCTGGGTTTACAACAATCCAACTGTCCAGTTTTTGGCTGTAGTTTGAGGGTTTCTTCTAAAAAATTGCGAACAATCTCTGGTTTCCCTTTGATTAAAAACAGCAGTCCAGCCGAAACAAAGTCTCGAATGAAGCACTGATCGTAGTTCAATGCAGCAGTGTCTGGATCGAGCGCGGCAACGGTGCCAACAGGTTTGCCTTGATGATAAATAATCGTTTTTTCAAGCGCTTCCCACGCCTGTTCTTCAATCGTTTGAGCGCCCAATCCTAAACCCTCGTGTTTGTGACAACTACAGTTTCATCTATCTAAGCCCTATGGTAGGGCGATCGCGAATCAGCAGCTAGCCATGTTAGATACCAACCAGTCTGAAGCTATCCTAATAGAAGCTTGCCTTAGGCATTCCAAGCGAACTGAATAAAATTGGGAGATGTCTCAAATTACCTACATCTGCCATTGCTTAGGAATGAGAATTAAATAACATCGAATTTTGTAGGATGTGTTAGGCGATCGCCGTAACGCATCAATCCCCAGGCAGCCATGCGCTAACTACAGAAGAATTACACCTTATTTGATCCACGATCCTTAGCCGCGATTCGGTAATGCTTGACGATGCGCTAAAACTTGTGTGGGTTCAATTCGAGTCATCACTTCATCTAACGGCAACTTGCGTTTGGCTCCGGTGAAAACATTGACTTGATAGACTTCACGGTTCGTGATGTCTAAACCAGTCAACCAACCGCTTTTGGGATGGTATGCTCCAGTATCAATATCTAACCAGCCGCAGCCTTGAGCCACTTCTCCAGGTCCTACTTTGGGTAGGGTAAAAGTAATGGTGTGCCCTGTGATGATTAACTTATCGGCAAAGTAGGGTTCGGAACTGCTATGGAACTCATCTCGAATCCAACAAAATTCTTGAAGACTTTGCGACTCGATTGGAAGTAATGGATGAACCCCTGCATGAACTAACCAAATATCGCCTAAGTCCAGATGAGATGGCAACGTTCTCATCCAGGCAAGATGTTCGTGAAAAAGCTCTCCAGTGTCGCCATAGCTGGCAATCGTTGCTCGTCCACCGCTATACAACCAGGCTTGTAGGGCGGGTGTAAAGGGGCGACCGTTGGGATAGGAATCGAGCATGAGTTGTTCATGGTTACCCAGCAAGCAGGTGTAGTGATGCTGCCGCACTAGGCTAACTACGTCGGCGCTATCGGGTCCTCGATCGATCAAATCGCCTAGAAAGTAGACTTTATCTAGGCTATTGGGCGCGATCGCGCCCAATAGCGTCATCAATCCCCGGTAATGCCCATGAACGTCGCCTATGATAATCCGCCGATGACGAGCTTGGGTCATGCGATCGCCTTTTAACACCGTTAACAGTACTGCACTAGTACGGCATCTGCAATTTAACTTACGAATACCGACGTAGTGATACAAATCACTTTATCTATTATGCCCCGATTCTCCTTGCCGCTCTCACTAAACCGCTTAAACATTACAGTTAGCCTGATCAACTTTACTAAGACTTTACTGGCTTATTTTCCTTTGGTGAAGAACGAAAAGTTAAGTAGCTTCAGATAAATTGAACGTCATCAAGTTATTGACGTAGAGCCTTTAAAAGACGTTCTAATCCTGCGAACATACTTTTGGGGCGGGAGGGTTGAACGCTACTGGTTTGGCTAAAGATCTCATCCAACCGTTCTAAGCTAGGCTTCAGCGGCTCTTCTGCAATCAGGGTATAGTCTTCGTTCGTGCCAGCCCACACTTGCCAGGTCGAGGGATAGCATCGGAGCAACGCCGCCCCATCTAGCAGCTTCAAGAAATAGCAAGGCTCGATCGTATTCAAAAAGCGCGATCTTAATTTACGTGCGGTGTAGCCAATTCCGACGGTGCCTACGTCTTCTAATCGAGGATTGAACAGAATAATCGGGCGATCGCCTGCGGCATTGCAAATCTGTTCTACTAGCAATACTTCGACTGAAGAAGGTGCCACAAAGAGAAAGGCTTGATCTTCTGGACTGACCAACTCTTCTACCACCGACGTTTGGCGCGCACCGGCAATATCAATACTTTGAATAGAATGGGCAATATCACCCCAATCTCGTCGGGCAAGAGCTGCTGCGCCTGCATCGGTGAAGAAAATCTTTAGCCCAGCGCCATAGTCTGCCAAAGCTGGAAGAAACTGGTAAGCAGGCTGCATCGGTTTCAACTCTGGAATTGCCAACTCCACTTGCAGTCGGGTGTAGCCGGCTGCTAAAGCGGCTTGAGTTGCCGTCTGAGCTTGGGCGATCGCTTCATCCAGCGTGGTAGGAAAATCAACCATCGATCGTGTTTGTTTTAAAGGGTTAGAGACTGAGCATCCGTTTCGATTAGCTTCGCCAAATCTTTCAAAAAAGCGGCAGCGTTGGCACC
>JBBSCL010000274.1:0-5077 GCA_038250345.1 Leptolyngbyales cyanobacterium | reverse complement strand
TATCATCGGATCATTAATCGCATCCCAAATCTTGCCAATCAGCAAAATGCTACCTGCCAAGCCAGGATCTAACCCTGCCACATTGGTAAAAAAAACCAGTAAAAACACCACTACAATGTTGGCAGTAATCGCAGGACCCAAATCACCCGCTCCATACGCCATTTTTGTCCAAAAACTGAGTGGGCGAGAGTCAGGGCTTTCAAAATCAGAGTTGTTCATGACAAGATGAATAAAATTTCGCCAACAGTTGTATTATTCTCTTCGACTTCTGCAATACAAAGAGCTTGACCATGCCAGATCTTTACGTCTCTTGGGAAGATTACCATCACACGATTGAGCGGCTTGCCGTGAATGTGCATCAATCCAACTGGCAGTTTAATCAAATTATTTGTTTGGCAAGGGGTGGTTTAAGGATTGGAGATGTTTTGTCCCGGTTGTATAATTTGCCCCTTGCCATTTTGTCTACTGCATCTTACGGAGGTAGCAATAACCAATCCCGTAGTTCGCTGATTTTCTCTCATGATCTTACTAAAACCACCGCAAATTTAGGCAGCCATATCCTCTTGGTGGATGATCTCGTCGATTCTGGAATAACGCTGAAGAAAACCCTCGATTGGCTCGATCGCAAATATGGGTTTTATATCGAAGACGTTCGTACCGCTGTGCTTTGGTATAAACAGTGTTCCATCATTACTCCTGACTATTACGTGGACTATTTGCCAGACGATCCTTGGATTCATCAGCCCTTTGAACCCTACGAGCAAATGTCTATAGCCGAACTTGTAGCTATCCACGCTGTCAAAACTGTCAAATCAAAAGATGAGACTTCAAGATGAAGATGAGATTTCAAGATGAGCAATTACCTTTACAAAGCACAGCCTTAGAGAACATAGGTTTTTTGTGAAGTTTTGCTGTGGTGCTGAAGTAATTCTTGGATTGAAGTAATATTTTTGCGGACAATGGACACTCTATCGCTACTCAATTTATCCCCTGCCCCCGCACTTCGGATGTGTTTCAGCAATTATGGATACGAATAGTGAACCCCAAGCCTCCCAAAATCCTTCATCGTTCCGGACTAAACGAATTGGAGGCTACTTGGTCGATGCCGGACTACTCACGCCTGCTCAAGTCAACGTGGTGCTGGATGACCAAAAGGTCAATGGGTTGCGCTTTGGAGAAATTTTAGCGGCGCGGGGCTGGGTCAAGCAGCAGACAATCGAATATCTAATGGAAAAAGTCATTTTGCCTGAGCAAGAGTCTTTATAGAACCAGGATGGTTCGAGTAGTTCTACTCATCAATCTGCTGATCTGGATACCCTTTAGCAAAGCCTAGTTGCAGCTTCTTAATAACTAACCGCCAAACAGCCATAACCAAAACGGCAAAGTCAGCAGTAAGGTGAGGCTGCCGATCGCGATCGCGGTTACTGCCAGTTCGTAATCC
Organism: Leptolyngbyales cyanobacterium; assembly: GCA_038250345.1. Lineage (GTDB taxonomy): Bacteria > Cyanobacteriota > Cyanobacteriia > Leptolyngbyales > Leptolyngbyaceae > ULC077BIN1. The sequence continues at coordinate 3,636 of JBBSCL010000274.1, read as the reverse complement.
AGTTCATAGGCTTCTGAAATGACCAGCGTGGCAAAAGCAGGCGGCATCGCCATTTGCAGCAAAATTGCCCGATGCACCAATCCGTGTACGCCCAAGCACCACAGACCAATACCAATCACCAACGGCACCAGCAGCATTTTGATAGTGAGACTAAAAGCAGCCGATTGAACGCTGTTGAATGAAGTCAACTGGCTGAGGCGCATTCCCACCAGCACCAAAGACAGCGACACCACGCTCCAAGCAAATCCGCGCAGGCTCGCTTCTGCCAACGATGAAATCGCCACGTCTCTAACTGCTAGCCCGACGCAAAATCCCCATAGTGCCGGATTGATTAGGAGATTGCGGCAGAGTGGGGGGAGCGATCGCTGCCAATTATGCCCATCAGTCTGATGATTGCTCCAGCGCGAAGCTACTGCCACACCTAAACCATAGGCTCCTGGAGTAGAGCCGAGCATGTCATAAAATATTGCCCAAGCGAAATAATCTGAACCCACCAGCGCCAAGGAAACAGGAAACCCAATGTAGCCCGTGTTGCCCACCATTGAGGTAAGCAAGAAACTAGCCTGGGTTTTGCGATTCCAAAGGACGCGATCGCGCTCAAGGTCTTTTCCAAACCGTTGATGAATCCACGGATGCCCATACTGCATCCAACCCCACGCGAGGCTGCTGCCCAACAAAATCGCCGCCCAAGCAGACACAGGGGCAATCCACAGTGATGAGGAGATCAGCGCATGGCGTAGAAACGCCACAATTCCGATGGGCACCCCAACCCAGAAAAGAAATTTGCCAAGAATGACAGAAGCTTTGGCTGGCAAGATCCGCCCCAACAGCCAGCCCAGTCCTGTCCAGCTTAAAAGGGGAATGTAAATTGCCAGTAGTTTGTCAAATGGCATGAGTTGACTGAGTGCTTGGTGAATCTGGGGATGAAATTTGTAGGGGCAATCCCTTGTGTTTGCCCTCTATCTCCTTCAGGGTAGGCACAAGACCTACCCCGACAAATTCCACTCGCAGCCTTCTATCATTACCGTGTTGCTGTTGCTAATTCAGAAGATGCGGTGCAGTAGGCGGGAAGGGATTGGCGCAGGCGATCGCCGTAGAGTGCTAGGGCGTTTCCGGCTAGTAGGCGGCTGAGGTAGTCGCGATCGTAGTTGCCTTGGGTGGCGGCATCACGAACGCAATTTTCCAGCACGCCATCCCAGTGCCCATAATCGCCAGAGAAGCAAGCAACCCGCTTACCCACTTCGCCCATTGCCTGAGGGAGATAAGTAGGAGCCGGATCATCAGACTCGAAGGAAACGAAAATTTGCCCCCGCTCAAAATATTCCAACGGATCGCGATCGCGCAAATCAGCGTGTTCGTAAAGGCTGGCATCGTCAATCTTGGCAGGATCGCGTTCGGCTGACCACATGAGGTCAAACAGGGTTCTTACCTGATTGAGTACCTTAACGCTGTTGCGATCGCTGCGTTCTTGCATCATTAGGCGAGTCATCTCCAGCATGGAAGGGCGATAAGGATTTTTGGGGTCAAAATCGCGCACCCGCTTTTCCCAGTGTTCGTGCATGGCGTGGGAAAGGTCAGGCAGCCAGCCACAGCCACCTTCCAAAAAGCCAACCCGCAGCGTTGGAAATTGCTCAAACGCGCCATCAAATACCATTCGAGTCATGGCGTGTTGCTGCTGGTTGCGCTGCACAAAAATGTGAGTCAGCACAAAGGTTTCCATGTGGTCCGCAATGCCGCCCATCATCAGCGAACCGGGTGCGCCGTGAATCCCCAAAGATACGTCTAAATCTACCGCAGCTTGCAGAATCGGGCGGAAGTCGGGATGGCTGATTGCCTTGCAGGTACGAATTTCTGGAAAGGCTTCTGGAGCGCGAGGATGAGGTATGGGAATATTGGGCGGCACTGCCACCCCAACCATGCCCAGTTCTTCAACGCAGCGATGCATTTCTTTAATAGCTTCATTCACATCTTGCAAGGGCAATACGCCAATGGGCTTGATGCGATCGCCATAGCCGCGACAATCTTCTGCCATATAGGTGTTGTAAGCCTTGCAGAACGCGATCGCCAGCTCGGTATCCAACAAACTAGAAAAAATTAGATTCAAGGTGCCATAGATCACATGCACATCCACGCCTTCTTGATCCATATGTTCAATTCGTACATGGTTGAACATGGCTCCTAGCGTGGTTTCGGGGTGCAATGTGCGAAATCCCCCTTTGCCTAATCCGCTGGGCTGAGGAAACAACTGTGCCAAGTCGTTTTGCCCCGTTTTGGGGTTGAAATCCATGATTTTGATGCGCTGATCGCCCAAGCTGTCGATAATCAAACTCATGCGATCGCGATACTGCGGCTCCAGATAATCCAGCATCACTAAGGGATTTTCCATCTTGTGAGCATCCGCATCGATAACCAATAAACCGTCGTACATAAAGCTCCTTAAAAATAGTTTTGAGTTCTCAGTTTTGAGTTTTGAATTCAAAACTCAACATTCAATACTCTTAAAACTCAACATTTAACATTCAAAACTCAAAATTATCAATCCCTCGCGCCTTTACCCCATGCCAAAATTTGGCGTAGTCCAAACCAGTTCTCAAATGACCAGGATAGGGATGCCAGAATCGTGATTCCGGGATATTTGACAAATGCGGGTTCATTTTTCTCGAAAAAGGCATGACCGCCCAGCGCAAAAACCTGGGTGAATATCAGGCAAATCAAGGTGATGCGCCAATCGATCAACAGAAAAATGATGGCAGCGATCGCCAGCAAATTTGTCAGATGGTGGAGCGCTTGATTAATCGGATTTTGGTGACTCGCGATGAAATGCACCTTTGCCTCGTTAAAATAGCTCACAGTCTATGCAATGCCTCCATTTCACCCAACAATTTTGGGGAAGAATGTTGGCACGATAGCATGGGCTTTCAAGAGCATCACTAGTTTATTTTGAATTAAATAAATTCAAATATAGCAGTTATTAATCTAGTGTAGTACAGTTAAAACCAGAACTCTATCGATGGTTAATAGGGGATATGAAGCCTTACTCTCTAGTGTTCCGTCAATTCGAGAATGAGGGATAATGAAGAGTCCGCATCTCCCCCACAGAGGACTGAACAATGCCTGCAAAGAAGTCGAATTTTGGTAATTGCTCAACCTAGGCAAATTGGTAATTACAGCCCTTTTTTCAACCATTTTCGGTTCCTTTCCAGCTAAGAATCTTGCGTTATGGGCTTTTAGAGGCTTTTCTCCGAATAAAAAATGGCTGAAACCCGCATTTCTTCTGAGTTGAGCAATTACTTTATTTGCCTTCACCTGGTCTTTCGTCACCCAAAACTGGCGGTTAAGCTGGTTAATTTCCTGTTGTAGTGGAGCCATTTGGTCGTGCAGCGTCGTCAGCTTTTGCTGGTCAGTCGCCAATGCCTGCTGTTTCGCTTCGTCATCTTCAGGGGCGATCGCCGCCTCAAACATCAAGCGGTTAATCTCCTTTTGCAGCAGCAACCGCTCCGTTTTCATCGGTGCGATCTGTTGCTTCAGCGCTGCCAATCGAGTCGTGCGGCGATCCGTGAAGTCAGTATCAAACCGATGTTGCCAGCACAGCAGCAGATCGGGAATGTCATTCTGGTCAGGCGTGAGTTGGCGTTT
>JBBSCL010000273.1:0-5078 GCA_038250345.1 Leptolyngbyales cyanobacterium | reverse complement strand
TGGTAGATCCATCACGCGGTTATGGCAAGTTAAATATTCAACTAGAAAATGAGGCACTAAATCATCTAGTAAATGTGGCAAATGGGGATGCCCGCGCCCTGCTCAATGCGCTGGAACTGGCAGTAGAAACTACACTACCGGACGATCAAGGGATTCTGCATCTCACCCTCGCCGTTGCAGAAGAATCTATTCAGCAACGAGCCGTGCTGTACGACAAAGAAGGCGATGCTCACTTCGACACTATTAGCGCGTTCATCAAAAGTGTACGTGGCTCTGATCCGGATGCGGCGCTCTATTGGCTAGCACGTATGATCTATGCCGGAGAAGATCCGCGCTTCATTTTTCGTAGACTGCTGATTTTGGCGGGGGAAGATGTGGGCATGGCAGACCCCAACGCGATCGCTGTAGTTAACGCTTGCGCCCAAGCCTTTGACCGAGTGGGAATGCCCGAAGGACGCTATCCCTTAGCGCAGGCAACGCTTTACTTAGCAACGGCGGCTAAATCCAACAGCGTTATGGGCTTTTTCGATGCCCTAGCTACAGTGGAGCAAGAACGAGAAGGGGATGTGCCAAATCCATTAAGAGATGCTAGTCGAGATAAGCAAGGCTTTGGGCATGGGGCAGGCTATCTCTATCCCCATGCCTACCGCGACCATTGGATAGAGCAGCAATATTTACCCGCTAGCCTTCAAGGTCAGGTGTTTTATCAGCCGTCTAGTCAAGGCTATGAAGCGCAGATTCAAACTCAAGTGGCACAGCGACGAGAAGCTCAATTAGCAGGATTGCTGGAAAGTGTGGCTATGCCAGAAATGTTAACTTTTAGCAGTGTAGACACGGCACAAGAACGATGGTTGCAGCGAACCCTCAGTCAATCGGGGGAGCAGTTAGCAAAGGTGCGCGATCGCCTATTTGACCACGCCCAACCTCAACGCCATCATCGAATTCTGGATTTGAATGCAGGCAGTGGATTACTCACCTGGGAGGCGGTACGGCGTGTGCCAGAAGGAGGTGTATATGCCTGCGTTGATTCTGAAGCCAAAGCCAAAGCACTAGAAGAACAAAGCGAAGCTCTGCCAGAATTGAGCCGTCCGATGATTTTGCAGACATCGCTCCAGCAGCTTCCGGCGATGTTATTAAAGCAGTCGATTCAAGTTGACTGCATAATAGGGCGAAATGTTTTGGCTGAGGAATCGGATAAAGCGAAAGCCGTGGATTGGCTAGCCGCGATCGCTCAGTCTCACCCACAGGTTTCAAGAGTCAATCCCATTAAGATTGCCCTAGCAGAACTGCTCCCTTATCGAACTCAACGCCTTTACAGCTTACTCAAACCAGAATGGTTAGAATCTGCTCCTTATGCTCGATTGGTAGAGGCAGAGGAAGCAATTTATAGTCACGAGGCTAACCAGTTGAACTGGAATGAAACCGAGCTAAAAATGATATTTCAGCAAGCTGGATTTACCCTAGAAGTAGAGGTAGAACAAATGCAGATGCCGCTTTACATTACGCCAGATGCGATTCAGAGATGGTTTGCGATCGCTGCCGAAACTCCCACCTACAGAAGCTACCTGATCCAAAGTTTAACGGACGCTGAACTAGAAACGGTACAGTCTTGCTTTAGGCAATATGTTTGTAATCAAACTGTTTTGTGGAAAAGTGCGATCGCCCTCTTATGGGGACACATCCCCTAATCTATTGGGTATTCACTATCGATTTTAGAGCCACTCTTATAGGGATCATTTGCGCTCCAAACAGCCGCAAGGACGGCAAACCCAAACGTTGAACATAACCGCTTTGTGAACAAAGCCACTGTTGAAACACCGTTCATAGGAGGTGGGTTGCTTTTCATTGAAAATATCCTACTAAATAACTAAATTTTGTTGCGTAAATTACTTAGGTAGATACATTTGAGATCTATAGATTCTATACATAAAAAATTATGATGAAACAATCTAATTCGCACAGCAATAATACCTCACAGACATTATGTCTAGGTCAACAGAAGTGTTTAAATACTGTCAAACTGATATGCTGTCAATTTTGCAATCTTACTTTCATCCTTCGCTGCGAACCCTACGACAAGCAAGCTACAGAATGACACCAACAGGATGCTCCCGTACAACACACCTACTCACGACAGGTAAAGATCCAACCTCTCTGAAAATCTACCCTCCGTACCCCAAATATAGCATCCGTAAAATTGCTTATGCCTAGCTTCATCAAGACAACAAAAAATGCTTCGGAAATTAAAGATTTAGTAAAGCTATCTTATGTAAGGGTCAGCTTTTTTCGGTTGCATCAAAAAGCTTTGCAACTGTTTGAACGTCTTTATCTCCACGTCCAGAACAATTAATCACAATCCGAGGAGAGCCTTCAAGTTGGGGACACAGGACTTCTAAGTAGGCGATCGCGTGAGCGGTTTCTAATGCTGGAATAATCCCTTCCAGTTGAGATAATCGTTTGAAGGCATTCAACGCCTCTTGATCAGTGACGCTGTAATATTCAGCGCGACCCAGTTCTTTGAGATAGCTATGCTCAGGTCCAACTCCTGGATAATCCAACCCGGCACTAATGGAATGAGGCTCAACTACTTGACCATCTTCATCTTGAAGCAAGTAGCTCATTGCGCCATGCAATACGCCAACCCGTCCATGAGTCAATGTCGCAGCATGTTTTCCAGTTTGCACCCCTTCGCCAGCCGCCTCAACTCCAATCAAACGCACAGATGGCTCATTCACAAACTCGTGAAATAGCCCCATTGCATTGGAACCGCCGCCTACACATGCCAATAAAATATCGGGTAAGCATTGCCATTTCTCCTGGCTTTGAACGCGGGTTTCTTCGCCGATCACCGTATGAAAATCGCGCACAATCATGGGATAAGGGTGGGGACCTGCCACCGAGCCAAGGATGTAGTGCGTGGTTTCCACATTTGTGACCCAATCTCGAATCGCTTCTGAGGTAGCATCTTTTAACGTGCCAGTTCCCGCTTCTACGGGAGAAACTTCTGCCCCCATTAGCTTCATCCGAAAGACATTTAACGCCTGCCGCTCCATATCGTGAACGCCCATGTAAATAACGCATTTCAACCCAAAGCGAGCGCAAACGGTTGCAGTTGCCACTCCATGCTGTCCGGCTCCAGTTTCGGCAATAACGCGCTGTTTGCCCATGCGCTTTGCCAATAAAACCTGCGCTAGGGCATTGTTGATTTTGTGAGCGCCCGTATGGTTGAGGTCTTCTCGCTTGAGATAAATTTGTGCGCCACTGCCATCGGGTCGGGCGTAGTGGGTGGTTAACCTTTCGGCAAAGTAGAGCGGACTAGGGCGACCCACGTAATCCTTTAACAATCCTTGAAGCTCAGTTTGAAAAGCCGGATCATTGCGGTATTGATAAAAGGCAGCTTCTAATTCAGCCAGTGCTGGCATGAGAGTTTCGGGAACATACTTGCCGCCAAACTTGCCAAATCTTCCCAGAGCATCAGGACGTTGGGCGGATGAAGTGGTCTGAGAACTGGGACGAAAAGGAGTGATAGTCACGGGTTTTAGCAATGCAACAGGTTTCAATTATAAGCGCGATCGCGTGGGGATTACCGATGGAAAAAACACGCTTTCAAACAGGGCACTAAATTCTATGCTTGAAGCGTGATCTGGGTGGGGAATATGGGAACTATTTGATGAGGGTTAAACCCAATATTCACTTAGTTGACAAGGATAATTGCGATGCGGCTTTTTTGTATGACTAAAGCTTCAGGATTAGCTGTGATGGCGATCGCCGCCATCCAAATGCTTTCAGCAACAGCAGCTTCCGCAGAAGATATGTATGGAGCAATATCAACTGATGAAGATGGACAGTGGGGATACACATATAACTACCCAACCCGTGCTCAGGCTGAGGCAAGTTCCCTAAAAGAATGTGGCAAAGCCGATTGCGTTGTGCGGGTGTGGTTCAAAAACGCCTGTGGTGCAGTTGCTGAAAATGATAAGGTGATTGGCTGGGGATGGAGCAAAAGTGCAGCAGAGGCAAAAGCCCAAGCGATTTCATCTTGTGGAGGAGGCGACTGTGAGATTACAACATGGGCTTGTACGGAGCGATAATATAGTGCCGTTACTTATCTAAAAGAGTAATGAGTGGGACTTCGCCGCCCTAAATCATTGGCGAAGTTCCAGCCACCCACTTGGGAAAAATCGCTGGATAGGTAAATAGTAAATGGATCGCAGCTACCTGCATTTACAAACTTAGACAGTGGAAGTGTAGGGTAGGAGTAGATGTAAGACGGACGTAAGGTAGCAATGACGGATATCGAAAGCAGCGCAGCAGATAGCGACAGCATTAAGCCTGATCAATTTCTTAAGATTAAAGGGGTTGTTGATACTGGAGGACAAGCAAAGCTGCTGATTCAAGATGGCGAAGTAAAAGTGAATGGCAAAGTGGAAACGCGCCGAGGGCGAAAACTGATCCAGGGCGATCGCCGTGGCAAAATTTAAGTACCTTGGTAAACTGAACTATTCGCTTCATAGTCCTTACTGCTATTCCTTCCATGACCGCAACTCTTCCCAATCTGCCCACTCAATATGATCCCTCCATCACTGAAGCCAAGTGGCAACAGTATTGGGAAGATAATCAAGTTTTTAAAGCTGACCCAAATCACCCTGGCGAACCCTACTGTGTCGTGATTCCACCGCCTAATGTCACCGGCAGTCTGCACATGGGTCACGCTTTTGAACACTCGTTGATTGATGTGCTGGTGCGGTATCACCGGATGATTGGACGCAATACCCTGTGGTTGCCGGGAACTGACCATGCCAGCATTGCCGTCAGCGCCATCCTCGATCGCGAACTCAAAGCGCAAGGCAAAACTCGTCAGGATGTGGGGCGAGAAGCCTATTTGAAACGAGCTTGGGAATGGAAGGAAGAATCTGGTGGCACGATCGTTGGACAACTGCGGCGTTTGGGCTTGTCGGTAGACTGGTCGCGAGAACGCTTCACGATGGATGAAGGCTTATCGGCTGCGGTATTAGAAGCTTTTATCACTCTCTATGAGCAAGGGCTGATTTATCGGGGACAGTATTTGGTCAACTGGT
>JBBSCL010000272.1:0-5086 GCA_038250345.1 Leptolyngbyales cyanobacterium | reverse complement strand
TCGTTTCTTCATGTTGCAATCCTGTTGGCAATGCAGCCATCAATTTCATCCAGGCAGAACGTATGAGGCTGGATCTTGACCATGCACGAACCATTTAAATGGTTTGTGAAAGTCCTCTTAAAGGCAGCTAAGAATTTCCAGGTCGCCTGTTAAGGATGAATGATAGGAGCAGCATCGCTCCATGCCTCTCAGATTTGGCGATCGCGAAGCGCTACCGCAGGCAATAACCACTCCCAAGGCATCTCATCCGTCGCCAAAGAGGATTCTGCGCTGGCTTTTTCCCATTGAGTCACAACCTGCCATGATTTCTATGCAGCGATCGCTGACATGAATGCGCGATTCACTGAAATGAGTTAGCAAACCGCAGTTTGAGAAAGCAAATAACCGTTTTGCTTGCGGAAAACACCAAAATGAGTACGCGATCTACTGAAATGAGAAAGCAAATGCTTAAAACGGGTAAGCAAAGAGCCTTTTTGCTTGCGGAAACTACTGAAATGAGAAAGCAAACAGGCAAAATGAGCAAGCAAATTGCTACTTTGCTAATTCAATCAGTAGGAGAGAGCCAGCGATCGCCCTGTACACTCCTTCATAAGCTTCAAATGTTTTGTTGGTGTCAGGCAAGAAAAACTCAAACCATTCGCAGAGTTACCTCGAATACCACGATCGCCGTGCTTAAGCTGCATGATATATCGTGGCAGATCGAGCAGGTTCTTTGGGCGCTCTTACATAGCGAGTGTAGAGGAGGACTGTATGGTGTGTCTAATAGCACACGCGTCCGCGCCCGTAGTGAATCTGAAAATATGCGGAAAGATTCCAGCTATCCAGCTTGAGCGGTGTATTATGCAGAAAGATTCTACCTAAGCGCTAGATTTGGGGTGTTATGCCGAGTCATTCTCCCTATTCACCTCCTGTGGGATCTTAGGCGGAAAGTTTCAGTCTAATCATTGTTAGGCTGTCTCATCCATCACACCCTATAGCTATTTAGAGACTTGGGCTAATTACTAAGTGCTTGCACTGTCTATTCTCCAGTAAGTCAAAACGATGAATAAACGCGCTCATTCTGAAAAACAGCTAAAGAAAAGCTACAAGTTAGCATTTTAGTGCTACCCTGATAAAGCTTTTCTAACCCCTGACTTCAGGATGGTATGATATGTATAGTTCTAATGTACTGACTATATGTGCTAAATAGAGTTGAGCGCAGCTTCAAAATATGGCGAGGGGAGAAATCATAAGAAAGCTTTTCCAAAGCTTCTCTCGCAATGAGAGAGAAGACTTTTATGCTGCGGCTATGGAACTAATCCAAGAGGAGAAAAGTAAAAATCATAATTTACTCGCCAGAGATTTAGAGAGGATTCTGCAAAATGGTCATTCTAAGGCTCTGTCTGCCAGTAATACTCTCTACAAGAATTATCCTGAGGTTCCGAAAGATAGGGAGACAGGGTTATCCCTGATTGATATCAGTCCATTTGATTTAACTTGGGATGATGTTGTTCTGAATCAGGATAACCTGGAAGTTTTGCAGCGTGTGACGTTGGAAAATCGAAAGCAGGAAATTTTAGAAGCTTATGGATTGCGACCAAAATCAAAACTTTTATTTTGTGGTCCTCCAGGCTGTGGCAAGACATTAACTGCCAAAGTACTCTCTGGGACTCTAGGAATACCCTTGGTCTATGTCAACCTGACAGCAGTATTTTCCTCTTATTTGGGGGAAACTGCCACTAATCTAAAGAAAATCTTCGACTATGTTGAAAAGGGCGAATGGGTTGTTCTATTTGATGAGTTTGATGCGATCGCTAGAGATCGTAACACGCTCAATGAACATGGCGAGGTTAAGCGGCTTGTCAATAGCCTACTCCAACTCATTGACACCTCAAACAGTAACAGCTTATTCATTGCAGCAACGAATCATGAATCCTTATTAGATAATGCCGTTTGGAGAAGATTTGACGAGGTTCTTTTCTTTGGAAAGCCTGATCTGGAACTTAGGATGGCACTATTGAAACGATATCTTTCCAGAATTCGACACTCTACTATTAATCTTAAGGATTTTGCTGCTGACTTAGAAAAGGCAACTGGTGCAGATATTGAACGGATTTGCATTGACACAATTAAAACTGTTATTCTTCGCGGAGATCGAGAGCTTACTCACGCTGACTTAAAAACTGCTGTAGGGCGTTATTTAGAGAGAAACCGTATAATAGCAAACTCAGAAAATCCCGTAGAGGCAGAGAATTGTGAGTCAGTTTGAGCACCTAGAGTTGCCGAGAACCAGTATTGAGTTACCACGACGTGGCAGGGGTGGTGGTGGTTTTGGCTCCCGCAGAAGTGATCGCGGCAGTCATGGTCGGCAACTGCTAGATCAAATTTCGGGTCTGACTCAACGCTCCAAGCAAAAGACTTCACCGTTTCGTTTGAACCCAAAGCTTATTTTCAAAATTAAGCTGAGTCCAGACGGCACGCTGCAAGAGAGCGCACTTTCACCCCTCGGATTAACGCTACTTGCTCAAGAACCAAAGGCAAATAAAGCAATTGTTGTTTTCACTTCGGATGAGGAACTCACTCAATTTCGATCGCGGTTAAAAGCCTACAGTGGCATCAGTGATTCTGAATATGAATACGGTCACTTGGATGCAATTGAAGCTTTAGTGCCGCTAGAACCGTCGGATCGAATTGGACGCTTACTTGAACTTGAACCCGTCCAGGCAAGTGAACTTGCGGCACTTGACCTAGAGCTATGGCATACGGGCGACAGGGCTGAAATGAATAAGTACCTGGATGACTTGGATCATGTTTTGAGAAGTTGGTCAGATGATTCTGCCATGAGGATTAGCGATCGCTACGTAGGAGAATATCTCTGTATTGCCAGAATTAAGGTTGTGCCTGAAGTTCTTAATATTTTACTAGAAGAAGAATTCGTCAAAGAGATTGACCGTAGACCCAAACCCAACTTTGAGACTCCGCAGGAGTACAACATTTCACTGTCTGACTTTCCAGAAGTTAATTCCCCTCCTGAGCAAAACTGTGGAATTCTAGTTGTGGATTCTGGGGTACGGCAAGGACATCCGCTGATTGCTCCTGCTCTGGGAGAAGCGGAGGTTTTCCCAGATTCAGCTAGAGAATTTATTACAGGCGGTTCCGACGATGGAGATGAAAAAACAGGTGGTCACGGTACGGGGGTGTCGGGAATTGCGATCTATGGAGATGTCAGTCAAAGCGTCAAAAATCGATTATTTCAACCAACAGCTTGGCTGTTCTCCGCTCGTGTTACTGATCATAACAATGAGTACGACCCAGATTCACTGCTAGAGAATCAGTTGGATGATGCAATTAAATATTTCACACAAAATTATGGAAACTGCAAAGTTATCAATATTTCTCTAGGAGATTCTCGATTAGCCTTTAGAGATGGGCAAAAGCAGTTTCGTCTTGCTGCAAAAATTGATGAAATTGCCTATGAATTTCAGCACAAGAACTTGGTATTCGTTATTTCCGCAGGTAACTTGCCTTACGAACCAGGTTCAGGAGAACACTTGCGAACCGATTATCCAAACTATCTGATCACTGAAGAAGCACGAATTATTGAACCAGCTACTTCAGCAATTGCTCTCACAGTTGGTTCACTGTCGCTTGGATCTGGCAGCCTTCAATATGCTGAAGATGCTCAAAGAAACGTAATTGCAAAGGTTCAAGGATATCCTTCTCCATTTACAAGGAGTGGCTTTGGTGTCGATGGCATGATTAAGCCTGATGTTGTAGATTTCGGTGGTGATTTAGTTGTTGATGGAAGTCGTGTAATCAACAATGAACCGGGTGCTTCGATTCTGACACTTGCCAAAGATTATAGTGGCTCAATGTTTCGTGCCTATTGTGGAACTAGCTTTGCGGCTCCCCGTGTAGCTAATATAGCGGCTCAACTCTTCACTCAATTTCCAAACGCAACGTCAAACCTAATCAGAGCGCTAATTGTAAATTCAGCTATTTTACCTCGTGAAATCCCTAGTGTCCTACAGCAGAGTAAAAAGAAAGACACAAAACAACTGAACAAGCAATTGCAAATTTATGGATACGGTCAGCCTGATTTGTTTCGTGCAAAGTACTCTGCTGAGAACTATGTAGTGCTTCTAGAAGATGATAGACAAATTCCTGTCGGGAGCTTTCAGATATATGAAATTCCGCCTCTTCCAGACGAATATCTAAAGACCAAAGGTGACCGAACATTATCCATAACACTTGCATTTGATCCGCCGACTCGCCCAACAAGGGGAGATTCCTACCTAGGAGTTGTGATGGAGTTTGATCTTTTCAAGAACCTTGACAGAGAGAATATTATCAAAGTTTTTGTTAAGGCGAAGGAGGGAACCTTGACGGAAGAATTTACAGAACTCTCTAAGGATGAGTTAAAGAAGACTCATGGTTCAGGAGTTTGTGTCGATCTTTTTCCTGGGGCGAATTTAAGAAAAAAAAGTTCTCTTCAGAGAGGGCAAATCTCAATATCTTCTAGAGCTGTAGGATATAATCAGAAGCCTTTATACCTTGTTGTTACTTGTTCTCGGAAATGGGCAAAGCAAGGGGAAATTGATATGCAAAGATATGCGTTAATTGTATCTATTAATCACTCAAATCCTGAAGTCGATTTGTATAATCAGCTTAAGCTAAGGACTCAGATTGCTCAAAGAATTCGTATTAGATAGGCTCTGCAAAAGACCGTGAAGTTCATCGTTGTTTAGCATAGTCGAAAAAGACAGCCTAACAAATCGATGGAGCCGACCGCCAAAAGCTTTTCTGCTGAGTGTTTGAGGTTATCTGCGGCGGCTCATCTCAATCGTTGGGCTGCTTCAAAGTATTGGTGGAGGCAGTCGTTGAGATCTGGTTTGTCAGTCTTGAGAGTGAGGCTGTCTGAGAATCTTTTGTCAGTCAAGAGAGCGATCGCCCGCTCAGTAAACTAACGATCGCCACCGCCAATTGATCGGGTTCGATCGGCTTGGCAATGTGTTTCTGAAAGCCTGCCGCGATCGCTTGTTGCCGATCGATTTCGCCAGCGTAGGCAGTCAGGGCGATCGCCGGAACCAGCCCTCCCTGCTGTGGC
>JBBSCL010000271.1:0-5092 GCA_038250345.1 Leptolyngbyales cyanobacterium | reverse complement strand
ATTCATTCCGCTTGACCGCATTCAGCAAATCGAGTCTCGGTTTCAAGCATTGGGTAAGGAGTACACATTGAAGGTATATCCTGATGCTGATCATGGTTTTTTCTGCCATGAGCGTTCTTCCTACAACCGCTTGGCAGCCGAAGACTCATGGCATGAACTTACACGGTTCTTCAACAAAAATCTGCAAGAATCTATCTAACCCAAGCAATTGTGGGCGTGACTCCCAAAGCGGATGTTCAATTACAGGAATCCGAGCCAACCTTCTCTAATGAGTTGCACCGATGATTGGATTCATTGGCAATTGCGATCGCGGACTCAATCTACCACTCGATATCCACGGTACTGTTCTTCAACATTGAGCGAAACGCGCCCTGCTCGATCAAGAATCATCAAGTTGAACAATTCCGAGGTGATGAGACATTTGCACAATATTTGAAAAAGCGACATTTGGGAAATGTCGCTTTTTGCCTAACGCGATCGCGCGATCGCTACTCGATCTACCGGTCCTTCAATCCGCCGCTGCATCAGTTCTTACTTAACCAAACCATAAATTAATTTATAAAAATTAAAATATCTCAAATAAATTTAAAATATCAGGAACTTTCTTTATATAGTTCCCGTCTGCATAATAGTCAAAGTGCTTAGGCACAAACTTCAAACTGACTACAAGTCTAAAGGAAAAACTGATGAACGTTTTAAGCTTAAAAACTTTGGTGATTGCTAGCGGCGCTGTTTTGGCTGCTACCGTCTTCTCCAACGCGATCGCCCCATCACCCACTTGGGCAGAAATGCAAAAAGGTGGAGCAATGCCGATGGCTGCCCCGGCTAAAACCAACATGGCTAAAGCCAACACCATTGTTGATGTGGCAAGTGGTAATAAATCTTTCTCCACTTTGGTTGCAGCAGTGAAGGCAGCCGGGTTAGTAGAAACGCTGTCTGGCAAAGGTCCTTTCACTGTATTCGCCCCGACTAACGAAGCCTTCAATGCACTACCCAAAGGGACTGTGGAAAGTCTTCTGAAGCCTGAAAACAAAGCCAAGCTACAGAAAGTATTGAAGTATCATGTAGTTTCGGGCACCGTTATGGCAAAAGATGTCAAACCTGGCTCAGTCAAAACTGTGGAAGGTAGCCCTGTAATGGTGAAAGTTCAAGGTGGCAAGGTGATGGTCAACAACGCAACCGTGATCACAACCGACATCAAAGCTAGCAATGGCGTGATCCACGTAATCGACAAGGTGCTTTTGCCCCCTAATCTGTAAGAGTCCAGCGATCGCGTAGTTACGTTAAATTACTATCAATGGCACGGCTAATGAGTGAGTCGTTGAGGTAAGCCCAGGGGTTTAGAGCATTCTAAACCCCTGACTCATTTCATGGGCTTGTGCCGGGAGCCTGTTAACTGGGTGAATCGCCGAACTACCCTCATCCCCTAACCCCTGCTTCGCACGACCTGCGGTCTACTCCCAAAATAGGAGAAGAAGAATCGTGCGATCGCTCTATTAAGTACCCGGTCGATTGCGGATAGGTTCGGGAATGTGGTAGCGATCGCCCAAGACTTCTAGTAGAGGTCCATGTTCATTAAATGTGACGATGCTGATGGAAGTGGTGAGGATGTTGATGCGATCGCGGTAACGCCCCAAATCTATACCCAGCAGGATACATAGCATAATTCGGATGGTGGCTTTGTGAGAGACAACCAGCACATTTCCAGTGGGATATTTTGCTTGAATTTCGGCAATCACCAATGAGGAGCGGCTGGCAATTTGCACGGAGGTTTCGCCGCCCGTGGGTGGGTTCCAGGCAGGTTCCGCCCGCCAGCGCCGATAATCCTCGCCAAAATGCTGCTTCACATACTCTAATGTTTGCCCTTCCCACTCGCCATAGGCGATTTCCTTCAAGCCAGGACGAATCTCCATATCAACGCTAACCGCATCACATAAAGGTTTTGCAGTGGCGATCGCGCGTTTCATTGGGCTAACATACACGGCTTCCCAGGAAATAGTTTTGTATACATCTGCAAACGCCTTTGCCATCTCTAATCCTTCAGGCGTAAGTTCAGCATCCAAATCACCACAGTAGTTGCCTGTTTGGCTGAACTCGGTTTCTCCATGACGAAGAAAATAAATCTTGAGACTCATGACAGTTTCCTAAAATATACTTCGCACCTGCCAACTTTTATCCAGCTATTTGATCTGGCACTTTGGAAGGCTGGTCATGGTGAGTTTTGTATGCGCCACTATTGGGTCCTAGTTCTCGACGAACCGATCGCATATGGAGCAAGCGATCGGCGATCGAAAGAGAATCGCTCAAAATACCTAACAGCACCAGTTCTTCATCAATGTCTCGAAGCTGCTTTTGAAATTCAAGAATGTCTTTATCCTCGGCGGTCTCAATTTTGCTGAGTAGGGTACTCCGAGCCATTTTGTCACGAGAATAGGAGTTGTGAAAGTAATTATGTAACTGGGTTACCAGCGAAGTGACAGACTGGTTCTCGGCGAGAAAGCTGGGTTCTTTGCTGTTCATGGTTAAGATAATCAAGTGGCTAACTTTCCTAGAACTATACCTGATTGTTTAAAGTCGGAACCAGAGTTTTGGACTGTAAACAGGTCGGGGCACTGCTAAGTGCAATGCCCCATCGCGCGATCGCTTGCTTCAACTATAGAGAAACCCCATTCGGGATATCCATAATTCCAGCACCTTGCACATACTCCTTCAAATCAATCGATACAGGCTTTGCGTGCCAAATGTGATTGACATAATCGCGAATGGATCGATCCGAAGAGAATTTGCCCATCCGTGCCGTGTTCAACAGCGACATCCGAGTCCAGCGATCTTGATCGCGATAGGCTAAGCCCACGCGGTCTTGACAATCGATGTAAGAGCGATAATCGGCAAACAGTAGATATTGATCGTGATACATCAAATCATTGATCAGTGGCTTAAACAGTTCGGTGTCTCCACCAGAGAAAAAGCCCGATGAAATGCGATCGATCGCTAACTTTAATTCAGCATCAGAATTGTAAAACTCCTGCGGATTGTAGCCTGCGGCTTTTTTCTGAGAAACCTCTTCAGCATTGAGACCAAATAGAAAGAAGTTGTCGGCTCCCACTTGTTCCAAAATTTCTACGTTGGCTCCATCCAAAGTGCCGATGGTCAGCGCTCCGTTCATCGCAAACTTCATGTTGCCTGTACCCGAAGCTTCTTTGCCAGCCGTAGAAATTTGCTCGGATAGATCCGCCGCCGGATAGACGCGCTGAGCAAACTTGACGCTGTAGTCCTTCATAAACAAAACCTTGAGGCGATCGCGCACATCGGGGTCGCGATTCACCACATCGGCGATTGAATTGATTAGTTTAATAATCAACTTCGCCATGTAGTAACCCGGAGCCGCCTTGCCACCAAATAAAAACGTACGCGGTGTGAGATCGATATCGGGATTTGCTTTAATCCGGTTATACAACGTCACGATATGCAAAGCATTCAAATGTTGACGCTTATACTCGTGAATCCGTTTCGACAGGATATCAAACAGCGAATGGGGATCGATGTTGATGTCGTACAACCCTTTGATGTAATTCGACAAGTCTTTCTTGATATCGTGTTTGATAGCGCGAAACTCACTACAGAACCCAGCATCGTCCACATAGCCTTCTAATTGACGCAGTTCATCTAGCTGCTTAACCCAGTTGTCGCCAATTTTGCTAGTGATTAAGCTAGTTAGGCGAGGATTGCTCAGCACCATAAAACGGCGAGGAGTTACGCCATTCGTCACATTGACAAACTTCTCTGGATACATTTCTGCAAAGTCATGCAGCACGTCTTGCTTCAGCAATTTGGTGTGAAGTGCAGCAACCCCATTGATGGCATGGCTACCCACACAGGCTAAATGTGCCATCCGTACATAACGCTCACCACTTTCATCAATCAGCGACATCCGGCGGAGCCGATCTGCATCATCAGGAAATTTGATGCGAATGTCATCCAAGAAACGACGATTGATTTCATAAATGATTTCCAAATGGCGGGGCAACATCGCCCCAAATAGGCTGATAGGCCAACGCTCAAGGGCTTCAGGCAGCAGAGTATGGTTGGTGTAGGCGAGGGTTTTTGTGACAATGCCCCATGCTTTATCCCATTCCATGCCGTGTTCATCCATCAACAGACGCATCAGTTCGGCAACCGCGATCGTCGGGTGAGTATCGTTTAATTGCAGGGTGAACTTTTCATGGAACCGCTCGATCGCGATATTTTGCTGCTTCAGAATACGGAACATATCTTGCAACGAGCAGGACACAAAGAAAAACTGCTGCTCTAACCGCAGAATTTTACCCTGAGTCATGTTGTCATTGGGGTACAGCACCTTAGAGATGGTTTCCGATTCCATCTTTTTGAAGACAGCGCCGGAATAATCACCCGCGTTAAAGGCATCAAAGTCAAACGAATCCGTTGCTTCGGCTGCCCACAGCCTTAAGGTGTTGCAGGAGTTGACTTTGTAGCCCGAAATTGGCGTATCGTAAGGAACGCCGCGTACCACTTTGTCCGGAATCCACAGCACCCGGTAATTACCGTGTTCATCGGTGAAGGCTTGCGTGTGCCCACCAAATTTAATGTCTACCTCCCATTCAGGGCGAGCAATTTCCCAAGGATTGCCGAAACGCAGCCACTTGTCCGTCACTTCCACCTGCCAACCATTTTTTATATCTTGGTCAAAAATGCCGAACTCGTAGCGAATGCCATAGCCAATGGAAGGCGTTTCCAGCGATGCGAGAGAGTCTAAATAGCAAGCCGCAAGCCGCCCTAGACCGCCATTGCCGAGACCGGGTTCTTCTTCTTTCTCAAACAGTTCATCTAGGTTCAACCCTAGTTCAGTCATTGCCTGTTTGACCGTATCAAAGATGCCCAGGTTAATCAGGTTGTTCCCAAGGTGAGGACCCATTAAAAATTCGGCTGACAGGTAGCAAACTGTACGTGCACCCTGTTTGCTATAGGTTTCAGCAGTGTTTAGCCAACGACGGAACAGGCGATCGCGTACCGTGTAAGCCAACGCCATGTAGTAATCGTTTTGGGTCGCAATTTCTGGAAACTTGCCCTGAAT
>JBBSCL010000270.1:0-5093 GCA_038250345.1 Leptolyngbyales cyanobacterium | reverse complement strand
TCGAAATCTCAAATGCTGATGGCTCTCAAACTTATGTTCTGAAGGCTGGGCAGCTAGGAACAGTATATAAGAATCAAATTGGTATTTACAATTTTGATTTGAAGGCTTTCTATGAAACTAGCCCCTTGGTGAAAGACATCGACATGCAGGGCTTGGAGGCTGTTGGTCAAGAAATGGCAGCGCCTCAAAAGGTTCAGGTTTTTGCAAATAGCAAATCAGAAAGTGTGTTAGAAAGCCCACCTTGGATGTTGGTGGCTGAAAATCGTCCTGGAGCTGTGTCCGCGATCGCGACCTCTAGCACGTCCCGAACTTCCTCTTTTACAAGTCCCGATCTCAACACAAATGTTTATGAGTGGTCTGCTGTGCTAGCCACCCTAAAGCAATATAGTAACCCAGCGCAACCATTCCAATTGCCCACTGCAATCACATCGCCTGTAGCAACTTCTTTGTCCATACAGCCAGTTGGACAAACTCCGCAGATCCAAGTTGCGCCGCCTGCGATCGCCTCGCCTCCCCCAATTCCAGATACTACGCCTCCGCCTGCGATCTCGCCGCCTCGCCCTATTCCTACTCCTGCAATCCCACCACAAGCAGGAACGCCAGCTACCCCACCAACATTCGCACCAGCACCACCAGTACCCACCGCAATTCAACCTGCACCACCATCACCACCACCCGCCATTGCTCCACCTGTTGTGGCACCTGCTCCACCCGCAATCATTAGCACTCCTCCGGTGGCAGTTCCAGTTGCGCCGCCCGTTGTGCCTGCCATCCCTGCTACACCTGCCATCCCCGCTACGCCGACGACCCCGGCTGTGCCTGCTGTACCCGCTACGCCTGCCGTATCTACAACTGTTATATCAGCACCACAGGTTACTCCTAATTTAGACCTGCCATCTGTGCAACCTGGTTCGGGGGCTACCACCACAACCACGCCACCTAATGTCAATCCGAACCCTGCCCGTCCTACTCCATAGGTTGCCAGCACTTCAAGATCCATACAACAAGATTTACTCAAAGAGAGGAGCGATCGCCCCTCTCTTTATGCATGAATTATCTACATGTTTGGCTTAGCTGCGTTTCACTTTAGGCAGCATTGTCTAATTCAGCCGTTTTCACAGAGAGCTGTTTGCTCAGATTGCCGCGCTGCACCTGTAGTTTAAGTGTTTGCCCAATCTGGCTGATTTCCACCAATTGCTGTAATTGTTCGGCAGTGGCGATCGCTTGTCCATCAATATCGGTGACCACATCACCCCGACGCAATCCGGCTTTTTCGGCTGGAGTATTGGGCAACACCCGCACCACAACAACTCCCTTCACTTCAGGCACTAAAAAGGCTGAATTTGGATCAGTGTTATTCTGCTTAGCCAGTTCCGGCGTGAGGGTCGTCATTTGTACACCCAAGTAAGGATGAGTAATCCGCTCTCCCTTCGCCAAACGAGTTTCAATCTCCTTGGCTTTGTTGATTGGAATTGCAAAACCAATGCCCATAGCATCCGCTCGAATTGCCGTATTGATGCCAATCACCTCGCCTTGCTCATTCAGCAAAGGACCACCAGAATTTCCGGGATTAATCGCGGCATCCGTTTGAATAAAATCTAGGCGTTTGTTGGGAATGCCCACTTGGGCGCTAGAACGCTTCAGAGTGCTAACAATTCCTAAAGTGACCGTATTATCTAACCCTAAAGGATTGCCCACCGCGATCGCCCAATCTCCCACCTGAATATTATCCGAATTGCCTAAGGTCGCCACTGGCAAAGCCTTACCGTCAATTTTAACGACGGCTAAATCAGTTACCTCATCCGCGCCTTTGACTGTGCCATCAAAAACGCGCCCATCTTTTAGGGTAACTGTGACGCGATCTGCTTTATCCACAACATGGGCATTGGTCAAAATCACCCCAGTTTGATCCACAATAAACCCCGATCCCTGACCTCTCATGCGCTCTTCGCGAGGGATTTGTGAATAGTAGTCACCCCCAAAAAATTGACGAAACAGCGGGTCTTCCATCAGTGGATCGGTAGAGCGTTGCCGGGTCACCGTGCGTTCCGTGTCAATTCTCACCACAGATGCACCAACTGTCCTTACAGCGGCGGCTACAAAACTTCCCTTGCTTAAGGTTTCTACTTTAGGCAACACAACTGCACTCACCGCTTTCAGGGGTGCAGTTTCCATACTTGCCGCAGACGCATTAGGCAAGGTTTGAAAGACTAGAAGCACCGACATGCCAAAGGCGATCGCTGGATAGGCAAAACGGCGCAGAAACTCAAAAAGGTTGACAACATGCATAGCACATACCTTTGACATTGCTCAAATTAGGAATCGGCAGCACGCTGTTAACCGACTGTTAAGCAAAAGCAAATGCTACCAAACCTTTTCACCATTTTGACAGGCTTAGATATTTCTATCTACTTAGAGGAGATACGGCTGAGTAGGGGTTACCGACCTTTTATCAAGGGTTTCTATGCAACTTCCGCCAACACCTGAGCTAGAATCGACCAATAACTTTCACTTTTACAACTTAGATGACGACTTCTGAGCTTCCCCACAAGCACGACGTAGAAATCGAAGAGGGTTGTCAGTCCCATGAACATTTATCGAAAAGCCATCCTCACGTTCATACTGAAGAATCTCTCCGAAAAGTGGTTAATCGGTTATCTCGGATTGAGGGACATATTCGCGGCATCAAATCGATGGTTCAAGAAAACCGTCCCTGTCCTGATGTGTTGGTGCAAGTGGCAGCCGTTCGCGGAGCCTTGGATCGGGTAGCACGAATTATTTTGGATGATCATTTGACTGAATGCATTGCCCGTGCGGCTCGTGAAGGAAATATTGAAACAGAAATTCAGGAATTGAAAGCAGCCCTCGATCGCTTTCTCCTGTAATAAGCTGCTCAAAATTTGCTCAATGAACGCTGGCAAACAGTTGCTCATAGGGTTGAGATAAAACCTCAGGTTTTGCCACAATTTCAACAATTTTGTTGCGAGACTCAGGCAAAAACAGCGCTTCGACGCAGGTTTGAGCAACTTTAGTCCGAGGAATACTGCCTTCAAACAAGGTGTCTGCCCCCGACATGATCACACCATCCGCGTTATCGTCATTTTTCAAGCCGCCGGGTCGCACAATCGTGTAAGGAATTCCACTCGCTTGCAGGTATTCTTCTCCCTGCTTTTTCCAAACTAAAATCAGAAAGAATAAATTTAAGGGGTGAAAAAACTGGGAAGTGCAGAGCGAGGAGACCATGACAAATTGCTCAATCCCCTTTGCTTTAGCCGCATTGACCAAGTTCTTGGTGCCTTCAAAATCGACGCGGTAAGGAGCAGTTGGATCGAAACCAGGACGAGCGCCCGTTGCGGATAGAACCACTGTGCAGTCGGCGATCGCGTCACTGAGGGTTTCAGGTTTCAGCACATCTCCCACCGCTAGCTCTACTTCAGGTGGCAAGATTGCGCGGGCAGATTCTAAATCGCGAACCAACGCTCGGATGGGAATTTGTCGATGAACAAGCTCTAATACAATCCTGCGTCCGGTTTCACCGGTTGCTCCGGCAACAAATGCTTTCATAAATAAACTCTCAATTAGGATTATGTGTTACTAATTATTGCAGCAATTGTGGGCACTACTTTTTTGGATATCGATGCTGTTGGCGAACTGACAAGTCAGCGCTTACGCTATCGCGTCATGGCAGATTGACTTAAAAAAGAGTAGCTTTAAACCAGTAGAAATGCGTCAACCGTTTGACCCATTCTGGGTAGCTACATTTAAGATAGGATTGCGTTGATCCGATAGGAATCCCGCTTAAGAGGGAACTCTAAAAAAAGTTGTTAATCAATACGTGGGAATCCGAAGCGAATGCAGTCATCTCGTTTTAACAAACAACCTGCTGAAGTGCCCAACGGCGTAACACATAATGGCGATGGCGTAATCCACACTGCGTCAGTCCTACCCAGTGCTGACTATTCAGTTTCCGTTACAGAAGATGCTGCCCAGCTTGTGAATCAGCCAATTCGTTTTAACAGTCAGTTTAAAGACCACATGGAAATGTGCGCCGATGCGCCCACGGTTGCCCAATACTTGGATCAACATCATGAATGGTTTCGCCGCTGTGCCCATCCGATGAAAGTTGAGCCAATTGGCACCAACAGTTACGCCTTGTTGGTTGGTCGCTTTGGATCGTTTGGCTATGAACTAGAGCCGAAGATTGGGCTAGATTTATTGCCCCAGCAAGAGGGCGTTTACCGAATTGTGACCGTGCCCGTGCCGGGGTATAGTCCGGTAGGCTACGATGTTGATTTTCGGGCGGCGATGGAGCTTGTAGAAGTGCTATCAGAGCATGAGAACGAGCTTCCCAGCGGAGTTGAGCCTGTGATCACCCGTGTGCAATGGCAGTTAGATTTGACGGTGATGATTCAATTTCCTCGGTTTATTCATGCGTTGCCAAAGTCGCTGATTCAAAGCACGGGCGATCGCCTTCTGCGCCAAATTGTTCGCCAGGTTTCCACGCGGCTAACTCACAAAGTGTTAGAAGATTTTCACCAAACTCACGGAATCCCCATTCCCAAACGTTCTAATCGCTGGTTTTTCCGCAAATCTGAAATGAATTTAGAGAACAAATCTGTAGAAGAGTAACCCGCCTGCAATCAGCAAAAAATTGTTAGAGTATGATGCTAGAGTAGAACGACTGTTCTAATACAAGGGCACTACTGATTGTGGTTTGGGGCTGAATGGAGTTTAAACGCTTACTTTTGGCTGCTGGTCTGATCTTGGCAGCGCGGATCTTTACTTTTTTCTTGCCAATTCAGGGCGCTCCTGATTTTGGTAACGTGCCATGGACTGAATCTGAATCAAATCAGCCCTATGGTTCTTTGCCAGCCGCCATTTTCCCGGTTTCACCGAACGCAGATAGTCGTAATCCAGTTCAAGCTGAACTGGATGTAGCGCAAGCTCCCTCAGCTATCATTCCCTTATCTGCTACGGGGTGCAAATCGGCAGGAGCAGCAGTGGTTACCGTTTATGCAGGGCGAGAGATTGGCTCTGGTAGCATTGTCAGTGCTGATGGGTTGGTGTTGACCAATGATCATGTGGTCAGCCGC
>JBBSCL010000269.1:0-5108 GCA_038250345.1 Leptolyngbyales cyanobacterium | reverse complement strand
TCATGCGGGTGAATTTCTGATCCCTAGCATTCTGTTCCTGTATATTGCAGGCTGGATTGGTTGGGTCGGTCGGGCATATATTCAAGCAGCGAAGAAAAGCGGTTCTCCTGAAGAGAAGGAAATCATTATTGATGTCCCTCTCGCTATCAAGTTGGCGCTTTCTGGTTTTGCGTGGCCTCTGATGGCTTTGAAGGAATTTGCCACCGGGGAATTGACCGCTAAGGACAATGAAATCACTGTTTCACCCCGCTAAACGCCCTCACCCTATTTATTCCTAGGAGAATCCTTCATGAAATATTTTTTGAAGTACCTGTCTACTGCCCCGGTGATTGCCACCGTTTGGATGGTCATCACTGCGGGTCTTTTGATTGAATTTAATCGTTTCTTCCCTGATTTGCTGTTCCATCCCATGCCATAACGCAGGGGCTTGTTATTCAGCTACCAGAGAGGGCGATCGCACTAGTGCGGTCGCCCTCTCTTTTGTTTTTTAGCCCTAAATTTTCTGCGATCGCCGATGCCGTATTTCTCGTGTTGTGATCACAATGATCGTCAATATCGTAATGGGTAGGATGAAAAGCATCAGGACGTTACTAAAGATGGGCAAACCATCATGTTTAGTAGAGTCCAAAATGAGATAGGTTGCATAGACCCCGTAGTAAGCCATAAAAACAAAGCCTTCCCAGCGGGTAATTAGGTTTCCTGTAAAGAAAATAGGCAAACAGGCGATCGCCACCGCAATCATCACCGGGATGTCGAACCGGAGCGCTGCCTCAGAAACTGCGATTCCTCCGGTTGGAGAGATTGCTGCTGACAACCCTAGCACTGCCAGAATATTAAAAATATTGCTGCCCACCACATTGCCAACTGCGATATCGCGTTCGCCTTTAATGCTGGCGATCAGGGAGGTTGCCAGTTCAGGAAGAGACGTTCCGGCTGCCACGATCGTTAAGCCGATCACTAATTCGCTCACGCCAATTGACCGGGCGATCGCGATCGCGCTTTCCACTAACCACTGTGACCCCTGCACCAATAGAAACAGCCCCACAACAATTAGCCCAAGGTTGACTATCCAAGTCATGGCTGTCGCTGTAGGCGTATGAGCAGTCGAGTTTTCTGCGGGCAAAACTGGCTGATTCTCCTTGCGACCTTGATAAAGCAAGAACCCGGTGTAGGCTAAAATGCCACTGAATAAAATTACTCCATCGGACTGATTAATCTTGCCATCCAGCCCAAACAGCAGCAGCAAAAACGACACCCCAATCATAATCGGCACATCCAACCGGACAAGTTGCCGTGCCACGATCAATGGCGAGGCAAGGGCAGATATTCCTAGAACAAACAGCACATTGAAAATATTGCTGCCTACCGCATTTCCTAAAGCGATATCTGCTTGTCCAGCAAAGCTAGATTGAATGCTAACCGCCATTTCTGGAGAACTCGTGCCAAATGCCACAATAGTCAGCCCAATAATCAATGGTGAAATTCCTAGAATAGTGGCAAGTTTAGAAGAACCCCGCACTAAGGCTTCTGCACCAATGACTAAGAGCATCAGACCAGCAAGCAGCAATCCAATAACGGCAAAGGTCATGATGTATTCGATTACTTAGTAATGATTAAAAATCTGAGAAACTGTTTATGCTAGCCGCGATCGCTTAGCATATCGCCGTGGCAAACAAAGCGGTTTCGATCCGATCCAACGCTTTGTCAAAATCATCGTTGACGATCTGAATATCAAATTCGGTTGCGGCGTTAATCTCTGTTTCTGCCCGGTTCAAACGCCGAGCGATCGCGTCTTCTGTTTCAGTGCCTCGGCTACGGATGCGATATTCCAACTCAACCAGCGAAGGCGGCAAAATAAAGATTCTCAGGGCTTCGGGAAACACGTTGCGAACCAATCGCGCCCCTTCTAATTCAATTTCTACAATCACCCACTGCCCTTGACGAATTTGCTCTTCTACGGCTGTCCGAGGGGTGCCATAAAAATTTCCAGCAAATTCTGCCCACTCCAGAAATTCGCCATTGGCAATCATCCGTTCAAAGGCACTACGGCTCAGGAAGTAATAATCTTTGCCTTCCACTTCGCCAAGCCTAGGCGATCGCGTGGTTGCAGAAATGGAGAGGTACAGTTCAGGGTGACGCTCCATCAGCGATCGCAGTAGAGTTCCCTTACCGACTCCACTTGGTCCCGTTAAGACAATTAATTTGCCCGTGCCCATGAGCGTTTCCCCTTTGCCTAAGATAATTCATTTAATATTTCTTAATGTTCCGTCATATACACGAGAAGAGCAACTTCTTGCGATCAGAAGCGCTAAAACTTGCAAATAGAACTGGAGTTATCTAAGGATAGAGTAAGCAGAATACTTTAAGTCTAACAATTTAGTCTTTTTCAGTCATTACATCGCCTGCATTAGGCTTTCAAGCAGATTAGAAGGGATTGTAGTAGGTCAATCCTCTCCTGCTCCATCTTTGCTGACCACAAAACGATTGGCAACCGTTTCAGGCTGAATGGCAGAAAGAATCACATGACCAGAGTCGGTGATAATCACGGCACGAGTTCGCCGACCATAGGTCGCATCAATTAAATGCTGAGTTTCTCTAGCATCCGTAATAATGCGTTTAATGGGTGCCGACTCTGGGCTGACAATGGCAATCACCCGATTTGCCGACACAATGTTGCCAAAGCCAATGTTGATCAATTTAATATCCATATTGGCTGAATCCGCAGTGAGATGAGTAGGCTAGATCTTTGAGCGAACTGAAGAAAATTGAGCCACAAGGCAATGAATAGTTGTGCAACCTGTTGACTTTACTACCCTAACCGCGATTTGTTCCGAACTTCGAGCAGACTGGATTCCTGCCCGCGTTGAGCAAATTTATCAGCGCGATCGCCATACCTTATTTTTGGGGCTTCGTACCTTAGACGCTCGTCGGTGGCTAATGGTTTCCTGGCATCCTCAAGCCGCTCGCCTTTGTTTGAGCGATCCCCCGCCCCGGATTCCCGATACGTTTACCTTTAGCCAGCAGTTACGTCATCAAATCGGCAATTTGGCGCTGGTAAAAATTGAGGCGATCGCCCCTTGGGAACGCGCGATCGATTTGCAATTTGCTCGTCGTCCCGGCGATCCGGCTTTGTGGCATCTTTATGTAGAAGTGATGGGCAAGTACAGCAACGTCATCCTGACCACGGGAGACAACCAAATTGTAGCGGCGGCTCACCAGGTCAGCGCCCAGCAATCCAGCGTCCGCCCCATCCAAACAGGGCAACCCTACGAAGTGCCGCCCGCTCTAACGGAAGCCATGCCAACCCTAAGCGAATCGTTTGAGCGCTGGCAAGAGCGAGTGAGCTTGGTTCCTGGCGGGCTGAAACGCACCCTGCTAAAAAACTATCGGGGGCTAAGTTCTGCGCTGGTCATCAGCCTGATTCAAACCGCCGAGTTAAACCCAGAACAATCTACTGCTGATCTGACTACTGCCGACTGGCAACGGCTGTTTCAACAGTGGCAAACTTGGCTGACGATGCTGGAAAAACAGCAGTTTCATCCGGGCTGGACGGAGACAGGCTATACCGTGTTGGGTTGGGGCGTGACCCGCAAGGCGAACAGCCTTCAGAAACTGATCGATCGCTACTACAGTGACCAACTCAATCAGCAAGAATTTGTCCAGTTGCGCCATCAACTTACTCAAAAACTCAGTAATCTATTAGCAAAGCTGCGGGTGAAAGCGGCAACTTTTCAAACCCGACTCGACCAATCTGATGGTGCCGATCGCCAGCGAGAACAGGCAGATTTACTCATGGCGCATTCCTATGATTGGCAGCCTGGAATGAAAGCGATGACCTTACCCGATTTTGTGACCGAGAAACCGATTACGATCGCGCTTAATCCTGAACGAAATGCGGTTCAAAATGCTCAGGCATTGTATAAACAGCATCAAAAATTGAAACGGGCACGAAACGCGATCGACCCCTTACTAGCGATCGTCAACACTGAACTTCACTATTTAGAACAGGTGGAAGCCGCGTTGATTGAGCTATCTCACTATGAATCTCAGGACGATTTGAGCGCTTTAGAAGAAATTCGCGAAGAGTTAATTCAACAAGGATATGTGCCAAGTCCAGCGCATCAAACTGCCCTTTCAACACCCGATGAGTCTGCTAGTCAGCCCCGTCGCTACACTACTTCTAGCGGTTTAGAGATTTTAGTGGGACGCAATAATCGCCAAAATGACATCCTCACCTTTCGCACTGCCACTGACTATGATCTTTGGTTTCACACTCAAGAAATTCCTGGCAGTCATGTGTTGCTGAGGCTGAATCCAGGAGATACGCCAGAGACCAATGATTTGGAGTTAGCCGCAGACCTAGCCGCCTACTATAGCCAAGCTCGACAAAGTGAACAGGTGCCTGTGATTTACACCGAGCCAAAGCACGTTTATAAACCGAAAGGGGCAAAACCAGGAATGACGGTTTATAAACACGAGCGCGTTTTATGGGGGCAACCGCAGCGAATCCTCAAACGGTTACCCGCAGTTGTTGAACGAAGCTCGAAGGAATGATCAAGAGGCTCATCTTTATGAAGTTTTGTTGAAGAAATGGTTGTGTTTGTTGTTACAATCTTCCTAATGGGGGATTAATAATCTTTAGAAGCCTGCTGCAAGTTTGGGAACGCGGAGCGGTTTCCTTCATTAGAAGAGAACAACGTAGATATGATTAAAAGACCAGCAGAAGTTTGGTCTTTTTTCTTTAAGTGCCATTCTCAAAGCCGACCATCGTCCTGCGATCGCCTGCAACCAAAGCGTTATCATACTTGGCATCGCATTACTGCTTTTAAAATCCAGCATTACTTTTCGATAGTGCTGACCTGAAAAGTTGACTATTGAGTTATTTAGGTGTGTAGGAAGCGTTGGCATTTTGAATACCGTGTTGGGCAATCATGCCGCTTTAGAAAATTTGAAGGTTGCCTTGGTGCATGAATGGCTGACTCCCAAAGCTACGGGCGGCTCGGAGTTGGTGGTTCAGGAAATTTTGCGATCGCTCAATGCCGATCTCTACGCGCTGATTGATTTTGAATCGACGAACCCCGATAGCTACCTATTTGGGCGATCGATTG
>JBBSCL010000268.1:0-5111 GCA_038250345.1 Leptolyngbyales cyanobacterium | reverse complement strand
CTGATTCTGAGGATAAGCAGCGCATGGTTCCTAACGAAAAAACTGACAGAGGCAAATTGGTCTTGCCAAATCGTCGGTAGCGCATGGTTCTGTTTTGTTTTAAACAACTCCGAACGGTCTAGAGGGTTTGGATTTAAGGCATGAACCCTGCAACACCCTTTAGAATAGATAAATCGCAAATTAACGTGTTGTAAACTTCTATGTCAATTTCGGGGATTCTGTATGCTTTGCCAGCGATCGCAGTTCTGGCGCTTCTGATTATTGTCCATGAACTGGGTCATTTCATGGCAGCCCGTCTCCAGGGAATTTACGCGAACAAGTTTTCCATTGGGTTTGGTCCCGTTTTGTGGAAGTATCAAGGACCTGAAACCGAATATGCCCTCCGTGCGTTTCCACTTGGCGGCTTTGTCGGCTTTCCAGAAGAAGATCCGGACGAAAACACCATTGATCCCAAAGACCCGAATCTGCTAAAAAATCGTCCCATTTTGGATCGGGCGATCGTCATGAGCGCTGGCGTAATTGCCAACCTAATCTTTGCCTATTTGGTTTTGGTTTTGCAAATGGCGACCGTTGGCGCGCCGCAAGCCGATAAGCCGGGGGTTTTAGTGTCGCGCATTGTCTCGGAAGTGACCGCAGTAGGCTCTCAGGTCGCTGATCTCGGCATCAAGGTTGGAGATACCGTCTTTTTTGATCAAAAGTTTGATTACACCTATAATTCGCCAGCGAATACTGCCAACTTAGTTGTCAAACCGTCTGAGCAAGTTGTGCAATTACCCGTACAACACAAAAGTGAGGGTGGTAAGCCAGAGCTTGCCAAAATAGCGTTGCCTAAAAATACCGCCGTCTCCATTGAGTTAAAGCCTAACGCTGCCATGCGCTACGGCATTAAACCAGGAGATGTAATTGTATCCGCTGATGGGCGCACCTTTGGTCAAGCGATAGACGAACAAGGGGCGCTGCGAAAAATTATTGAAGTCAATCCAGGTACGCCAATTGATTTAGAAGTGCAGCGAGGCGACCAACTATTGACGTTGGCAGTCACTCCCGCAGCGATCGCGTCGGGTGAAGGTCGCATTGGGGCTGGATTGGATGCAAATGGCGCTTTAACCCGAAAGCGTGTGAGCGGATTGACCGCGTTTAGTGCTGCTGCTAACGAGTTCCAAAAAATTGTTTACGACACGGTGGCAGGCTTTGGGATGCTGGTTAGCCGCTTTAACACAGTGGCAAGCCAAGTTGCTGGACCTGTGGCGATCGTGGCGGCAGGTTCCCGCATCACCCAGTCTGATGCAGCCAATCTGTTCTACTTTGCCGCATTAATTAGCGTCAACCTGGCAATTATCAACATTTTGCCGCTGCCAGCCTTAGATGGTGGACATTTGGCGTTTCTCTTGCTAGAAGGGTTGCGCGGTAAGCCCGTCCCTAGCAAGATTCAAGATGGCGTGATGCAAACCGGATTAATGCTGCTCTTGGGCTTGGGTATTTTCTTGATCATTCGCGATACGGCAAACCTAATTCCTCAGTGAATATTAAGGCGAATACCAAGGCTCGAAAACCTCCAACCAAGCAAAGGGCACTGGAGATTCTGCGGCGGATTAAGGAACTTTATCCAGATGCAACTTGTTCGCTGGATTATGAAACGCCCGTGCAGTTGCTCATTGCAACGATTTTGTCTGCCCAATGCACCGATGAACGGGTGAATAAGGTTACGCCGGAGCTATTTCGGCGCTTTCCTGATGCAGCGGCGATCGCGGCGGCTGAATTAGATGACATCATCACCCTGGTCAAGTCTACGGGCTTTTTTCGCAACAAAGCGAAGAATATCCAGGCTGCTTGCCGCTTGATCATGACTGAGTTTGGGGGTGAAGTGCCCCAGACGATGGAAGCGTTGCTAACCCTGCCAGGAGTTGCCCGAAAAACTGCCAATGTAGTGCTGGCAAATGCTTTTGGCATTCATATGGGCGTAACGGTAGACACCCATGTGAAACGCTTGAGCTATCGCTTGGGTTTAACAAAGTATATTGATCCGGTTCGCGTCGAGCAAGATTTGATTAAGCTTTTGCCTCGTCCCGATTGGGAAAATTGGTCGATTCGGCTGATTTATCATGGTCGTGCGGTCTGCAATGCCCGTAAACCTGCCTGCGATCGCTGCCTGCTTGCCGATCTGTGTCCGTCTGCTTTTAATCCCGCTGCCCACAGTCCCGCAAAACAATTGAGCAAAACAAACGTTAAAGGCACCACATCTAAAAAACTTCTCAAATCAGTAGCATTGCAGGATGATATTCAGGTAACATGAGAGACTGTGTTATTCGGAAAAGTGTTGGGATGATCCATGGCTAAGAAAAGCATGATTGAGCGCGAGAAAAAGCGCACGAAACTAATCGCAAAATACGCCGCAAAGCGGGCAGATTTGAAAGAGCAATTTGCAGCGGCACCCAATCAGCAAGCAAAGTTGATTATCCACCGTCAAATCCAGCAGCTTCCCCGCAATAGCGCCCCTACCCGCCACCGGAATCGCTGTTGGGCAACGGGTCGCCCTAGAGGCTACTACAGCGACTTTGGATTGTCTCGCCACGTGTTCCGAGAAATGGCACACCAAGGCTTGCTTCCCGGCGTGGTCAAATCTAGTTGGTAGCTTAGAATTTTCAATTAATTTGTAAAAACGGCGTTAGAGATAACTTATGAATCTCTAACGCTTTTTGCTAACTAATTGCAGAAAATTTGCCCTTGGCGATCGCCCCAAGACTTAGCAGCATGAATGTTTTTGATCGTTCTAAACATGTTTATGTCTCTCCCGACCTCAAAGAGGTTATAAAAGACACAATACGCTTTTTCAATGGCACACCTGTACATTCGATTCCCATTCCAGAGCGCTTTCACGGTACAGGTGTATATGCTCTTTATTGCATTGCCAAATCTGGAATTTATTCAAAGTTTCATTCGGTGAATAGAACTGAATTTCGGATGCCGATTTATGTTGGGAAAGCCGTGCCAAAAGGCTGGCGGCAAGCTAGGTCGTTATCATCTACGAATACCAAAATTTATGAGCTAACTAGTCGAATCAAAGAGCATAGCCGCAGTATAGATCTTGGAGACGGCTTAAGTATCTCAAATTTTTTCTGCCGTTTTATAATTCTTGAAGGGAAAGAAAGTGATTTGATCGGCACTGTTGAAGCGGCTCTAATCCGAAAGTACAAACCAATTTGGAATACTTTAATTGATGGCTTTGGTAATCATGATCCTGGCAAGGGCAGGTATGAATAAGCAAAATCAGATTCGGATGTTTGTCATCCGGGACGTGCTTGGGCAGAAAAGTGTCAGGGAGCACCTGCAAACAAAGAAGTTCTTGCCCAAAGTATTGAAGAATTTTTGAGCAGTTTATAATGAAGAAAATTCCTGAAATATCTTGCTTAGAGTTATTTGCTGGTGCGGGTGGGCTGGCGAAAGGAATAGAACTCTCTGGAATTCAGCATAAAGCTTTAATCGAATGGAATAAGGATGCCTGCCAAACACTGATAGGTAACTACAGCAATAAGCTTGTTCACAATGTAGACATTCGCTCGTTCCAGTTTGATCAGTTTGGTCAGTTTGATATGGTTTCAGGCGGACCTCCGTGTCAGCCATTTTCAATGGGGGGAAAGCACAAAGGGAATATGGATCAGCGAGATATGTTCCCTTATGTGTGCAGGGCGATCAGCACCTATACGCCCAAGATTTTCATCTTTGAAAACGTCAAAGGTCTCCTACGGAAATCATTTAGTGATTATTTTGAATACATTATTTTGAGATTAACCTATCCTGATATTCAGCTTAAGAATTCAGAAGACTGGAAAGATCATCTAAGAAGGCTTGAGAAAATTCACACATCAGGAAAGTATGATTCCATTAAATACAATGTAATTTTTCGGCTAATAGACGCAGCAAATTATGGTGTTCCACAGCGTCGTGAACGTGTTTTTATTGTTGGTATAAGAGGAGATTTAAATATGGAGTGGGCTTTCCCAAAAGAAACGCACTCTTTAGATTCGTTGCTATGGTCACAATTTGTTAGCTGTGATTATTGGAAACGATATGGAATCAAACCTTCAGAAATTGAACACCTTGATAAAAGAAATCAGCAAAGAGTGCATCAACTGATCCAACAACCTACTTTATTTGCTCCGCCTTTAAATCCATGGAAAACAGTTAGAGATCAAATCGGAGACCTTCCAGAACCTGATCCTGAAGGTAGTTTTGACAGCGAGCATATTCTAAGAGAAGGTGCAAAGGCATACCCTGGACATACTGGTAGTTATATTGATATGCCTTCTAAGACATTGAAAGCAGGAGATCATGGCGTTCCTGGGGGGGAAAATATGATTCGGTATCAAGATGGTAAAATTCGTTACTACACAACCTTTGAGGCTAAACGAATCCAGACTTTCCCCGATGACTATAAAATTTGGGGTTCATGGACGGAAGCAATGAGGCAGATTGGTAATGCTGTACCTGTAGAACTAGGGCACCATATAGCGACTTCCTTAGCACAGACAATTATTGTGTAACAGATCGAGACACTGTTAGGATGCTTCGTAAGCTCGTAATTAAGGCTTCTAGAGCCATGAGTTGAAACATGAGCGAAAAATATTTAGCAGATTTTAATTCGTGGATTGATCAAACAGCTCAACTGTTGCGGGAGAGGCGTTGGCATGAAATTGATGTGCCGCATTTAATTGAAGAGGTTGAGGGCTTGGGTAAGAGTGAACGGCGAGGGATTGCCAGTCAATTAACTCGTCTTCTCCTGCATTTGCTCAAGTGGCAATATCAACCTCAGCGCCGCTCAGATAGTTGGCTGGATTCCATCACTGATGCGCGTACCCAGATTGAATTGGCGATCGAAGATAGTCCCAGTTTGATAAGTTATCCAGTAGAGCAGCTTGAAGAGAGTTATCAACGGGCGCGTCGCCAAGCGGCTAAGCAAACCAGTATGGCGATCGCGATGTTTCCAGATGTGTGTCCCTATTCTCCAGAGCTAGTATTGGCTGAAGATTGGTTGCCAGAGAGCTAACAACTATAAATCTTGTTCTACCCATTCACTCACTTCACCAGGGTAAAAGTGACTGTCTAATATCTCT
>JBBSCL010000267.1:0-5135 GCA_038250345.1 Leptolyngbyales cyanobacterium | reverse complement strand
GATCTGTCACTCGTGATGAAATGCATACACTTTTTGGTCAGTAGCGATCGCCTATGCCTTTTACAATCGTTTGAGAAGTTTCTAATTTCTAGAATGCGGCGAGATTCAATTTTTTACCGATTATTCAAGCAATTCCCTGGCTTGCTGTTTGAACTGGTCGATGACCCACCCACCGAAGCATCTCGCTATCAATTCGAGTCGGTTGAGGTGAAAGAAACTGCCTTCCGCATGGATGGCGTATCTTTGCCACCAGACGATGCCATGCCCAACACGGTATTTTTTGCCGAAGTGCAATTCCAAAAGGATGAAGACTTATACCATCGCTTTTTCTCAGAGCTATTTTTGTTTCTATATCGCCATTCTGTTCGCTATCCCAACTGGTTTGGAGTTTTGATTTTTGGCGATCGCTCTCTAGAACCCACCGACCCAAGCATTCATCAAGTGTTACTAAACAGCCCCCAAGTGCGCCGAATTTATTTGAATGAACTGGGTGATTGGCGGCAACAGCCCTTAGGATTGGGTCTGATGCTGTTGACCATTGCCACCGAACCCGATGCAGTGGAGGCAGCCCGGTTTTTCATTCAGCAAGCGCCCCAACAATCCACTCAGGAGCTATCTGAGCAAGCGATAATAGACCTAATAACCACGATTATGGTGTACAAGTTTACAGCCCTGGGTCGGGAGGAGATTGAAACCATGCTGGGTCTAAATTTAGAAGAATCGCGGGTTTACCAAGACGCTAAAGCCGCTGGACGAGAAGAAGGGTTGCAAGTGGGATTGCAAGCGGGGCGAGAAGCAGGGCGAGAAGAAGGGTTGCAAGCGGGGCAATCAGCGTTGGTGCTGAGATTATTGACTCTGCAAGTCGGTAAAGTACCTGTGTCAAGTCAAACAATCGTGCGATCGCTGGCATTGGCAGACTTAGAAGAATTGGGCGAAGCGCTGCTAGAGTTCACGCAACCAACAGATTTAGTCACATGGCTACAACACAAGCTAGGAAACGAATTAAACCTAGGCGAGTCAAGCCTAGATGCGTAGACCATTGGTGAATAGAGAACTACCAGTATCAGGTACTACCCAACATGGCGATCGCGCCCACCAGCACGATCAATCCCAGAAACCGCCGGAAATAGTTCACGCCCTGGAATAATTCCTGCCACGCCCAAGTGAACAAACAGCCAAACGCGATCGCGTGGAACCCTGCATAGACCTTGCCGCTTGTAAAAACGAGTTGCATTGACACTCCCACAGCTAAAGCCAGTGGAATTCTTTAATCAAAGACATGACTTGCTCAGGCAGGATTGCTCCAACTTGAGTAGAGGACTCATCTCCTAAAGCGTTGCTTGCATCTAGTGCAAAGGTTCCGATATGCCCTACCGTACCCAATCCCCGACTGAGGATATTTCTAGCCGCATTGTGATCTCTATCCAGTACACAACCACACTTACAAATATGCGTTCTGGTACTCAAAGTCTTCTTCACAATGGTTCCGCAGCTAGAGCATTCTTGGCTGGTGTATTGGGGATTCACAGCAATCGTGATCCGCCCAAACACCTGCCCGAAGTATTCCATCCATACTCGGAACTGATACCAAGATGCATCGTTAATCGACTTAGCAAGACAATGATTCTTCACCATGTTTTTGATTCTCAAGTCTTCGTAGGCGACAACATCGTTAGACGTGATCACGCACCGCGCTAATTTAATAGCATGGTCTTTACGCTGCCGACTTATTTTGAGATGGCGCTTACCTAAAATCTGTCTTGCCTTTCGCCTGTTGATCGACCCTTTCACCTTGCGAGAAACATGGCGCTGTGAACGCTTGAGAACCGTTTCACCTTTACGGAGAAACTTAGGATTTTCAATCATCACCCCTTCAGAGTCGGTGTAGTACTCTTTCAAGCCCACATCCAACCCAATCGCGGTGCCTGATGACTCCAACACCTCTAAGCGGTTCACATCCACACAGAACTGAACATACACGCCATCGGCACGTCTAACCAGCCTGACCCGTTTGATTTGGTCAAGTGGGTAGAAGTTTAGATCCCGTGTGCCTTTCAGCTTCAAGCGTCCAATGTTCTTTTTATCAGTGAATGTGATGGTTTTCCGATCCTCTGCCAGCTTCCATCCAGAGGTTTTGTACTCAACCGAGCGGCAATCCTTTTGGAATTGCGGGAATCCCTTTTTACCAGGAACCCCTTTCTTGCAGTTCTCGAAAAACCGATTGATTGAAGTCCATGCTCTTTCTGCACTGGCTTGTCTTGCCATACTGTTGAGTTCATTTGCAAACGGGAAATTCTTAGCCAGCACAGCACAATATTTCTGCAAGTCGCTTTGTCCTGTTCCTTTTATATCCATCCATAGCCGAATGCAGCTATTACGGATGAATTGGGCAGTCCGAATGGCTTCATCGACTGCTTTGAACTGGTTTAATTTTCCGTAGGTTTTGAACTCTAGAACTAGCATCGTTTAAAACCCTTTCCGATGCCTTTATACTAGCACAATCGATATAAGCTGTGTATTAGCATTAAAGACTCTGAGGCTTAACAGCCTCGCGGGAACCCCTTCTACATCCCACGGCTAAAGCGCGATGGGCTTTAAGGGTTCCCCAGCCCTCCCTTCCCTGTAACGTTGCGGTCATCCAGACCAAAATCGGGAGGTTGGGCATCTGACCCAAAACAACATTGCCCTCGTTGTCCCGAAAAGTTCGATCAAATAGAGTACTTTCCACGATCTCTAGCCTCTTCCTATTACTTCAATTTTCTTGGAATTACACAAATCACTAACCGCCGCGACGAGCCGCTCTGGATCGACAGGTTTTGATAGATGAGCCTGAAAGCCAGCGGAGAATGCCTGCTGTTGATCCGTTTCTGCCACGTAAGCAGTCAGAGCGATTGCTGGAAGCATAGCTTCGCTGAACGCCAATACAGTTCCCCCTTGCTCCGGTGACCGCGCTCGAATCTGCTGCATCAGCCGATAGCCATCCATATCTGGCATTCCAATATCGCTGAGGATGACATTGAGCTGAGATTGAGTCAGCGCAGCAAAGGCTTCGTCTGCGGTCGTGGCTGTGATTACGCTTGCTCCTGCTTGCTCCAAGACATAAGCGATGAATTCCAGCGAGTCGGCTTCATCATCTATCACCAACACTCGAACTCCACTTAAATCGAGCGATCGCGTTGATGCCGTAAGTGGCTCTATCGCTGGTTGAATCGGCATCAGCGGTAGCCTAACCGTGAAAGTGGCTCCCAGTCCTTCACCACGACTCTCTGCCCAAACCGTGCCCTTATGCAGTTCAACAATTTGTTGGACGATCGCCAGCCCTAACCCTAAGCCGCCAGATTGACGAGTGGTTGAGCCATCTGCTTGACGGAAAGAGTCGAATACATGGGGCAAAAAATCAGCCAGAATCCCTTTGCCTGTATCGCCAACCGTAATTTGGGCGCGATCGCCCACTTGCTGTAGCTGCACGGTTACCCGACCGCCTTTCGGGGTGAATTTAACCGCATTTGAGAGCAGGTTCCAAAACACTTGCTGCAACCGAGTAGCATCGCCCAAAACCTGCCCCATTTCAGCAGTCAGGTTTATCTCTATATCAATGGACTTCGCTGCCGCTGGCAGACGCACTATTTCGAGGGCGGCTCTAATTGTCGCTGCCAAAGCAACTGGATGAGCGCTGAGGCTGAGTTTCCCTTGCAGAATGCGGGAGACATCAAGTAAGTCTTCAATCAGTTCAGCTTGCAGCTTGGCATTGCGTTCAATTACCTCTAACGCCTCTGCTGTAGTAGTTTCATCTAGCTTGCCCGAACGTAACAGTCCTGCCCAGCCCAAAATCGGATTGAGCGGCGATCGCAACTCATGCGAAAGCACTGCCAGAAATTCATCTTTGACGCGATTCGCTTTTTCGGCTTCAGCGCGCGCCGCTTGTTCTAACTCAACCTGCTTTTGCAGTTGGATGTGTAACCGCGCTATTTCAATCGCTCCATTCACCGTCGATCGCAGACTCTCTGGGGTGATTTGCTCTTTGGTGACATAGTCCTGCGCTCCCATTTTGATCGATTGGACTGCGATCGCCTCGTCCCCTCTGCCAGTCACCATCACCACAGGCAACTCACTCTGATGAGGCTGAGCTTTTAACTGGCTGAGAAACTCTAGACCTGTCATATCAGGCATCTGGTAATCGAGCAACACAATATCCGGTTGGTACTGCCGACTGAGCGCTAACCCTTCCCGCGCTAAGCCTGCTGTGACAACGGTATATTGATATTCTTGATCTCGCAGCAGATACCGTCGATAGGTTTCACAATCTTCTGGGCTATCATCTACAATTAAAGCGGTACGGCGGGTTTGAGTCATTATTAATTTTTTATAAGATTATTTTTTATAGAGAATTCTGAGGAAGTATTGTGATGTCAAACCAATACTCCAGTAATGTTTGGATACTTCTTTTTAACAGCCCAAAGTCCATTGGTTTGATGATATAGCTATTTACTCCTTGCCGATAGCACCCTTCGATGCGTTTTGGGTTATTTGAGGTGGTAAAAATGACCACGGGCACCGATTTTAGATCGTCATCCTGTTTGATGCGGCGCAGCACCTCCCGTCCATAGGTTCCCGGCAGGTTGAGGTCGAGCAAGATTAGCCCTGGGCGAGGGGCAATCTCACCGATCGCGCCATCACTCCCAATGCGACTGGACGAGGCGGAATTGCGGTGGATTACGAAAAACTGGGTGCGTTCTTCCAGTCTCGCTATTGCGGCACCGATCCAGTTCACTGGAATGGCTACATTTGCCAAGAACCGTTACTGCTCGAACCGTCTACCTGACACTGATGTGTTGTCTCGACACTCAAACTAAACCGAATCAGGGAATTTTAAACGGGTGCATCTAAGCCCCGATATTGTGGATGAGTTGACCAGGAATCCGATCAAGGTCGATCACTTTCTCTCATGAACTGAGCCATACGATCGCACTCCACGAGCAACACACCCTACTTTCTTGGTAATTGCTCAACTTAGGAAGAATGCGGGTTTCAGGCATTTTTATTCAAGAAAACCCGGCTGAAAAGGTCAAAAATGATGATTTTTTGGGTCAGAAACCACTAAAACCAGTCTGGAAACAGTCGATTTTCCTTGATTT
>JBBSCL010000266.1:0-5156 GCA_038250345.1 Leptolyngbyales cyanobacterium | reverse complement strand
GTCTTTTGTCTGGGCTTTGATTGAACATTCCCTCAGAATTATAACGGACTGAACCTTTAACGCATCTTGCTAGTAAATAAAGGAACAATTGTGGATCATTAGTCTCATTAAATCTTGACCTGACCTCAAAATAATGAGCTACGGAATCAGCATGTTGCTCATTCCATAGTTCTAGGTAGAAACCTGCAATCTCGTTCGGTCTCTCTATAGCTAGTTCTAATAGCTCAATTAGAGGTTTATTCAGATCATTTAGCCAAAATCTACGAGCAATCTGATTTGCAGACATAGCCACACTAATCGCAGCCGTTCCAGCAAAAGGCTCTACCAACCTGCTGATCTCTTTGGGAAGAAACTGGAGGAGGTGCTTTGCCAGATTTCTCTTGCTACCTTGATACTGAATGAAATGGGGTAGATTAGCCATCACTACACAAGAACAAATGATCTGGAAGCAGTTTACCATGAGCGATAAAGCTACTGCTTAACTCAGCATTTTTTCAAGTTGGATGCAGCAAGATAAGGGTTGAAGCCTGAAATGGTAGCCTGAGACGGCTAACGACCAAGTTGAGCCGCCGCAGATAACCTCGAACGCTCAACAGACAACCTCTCGGCGGTCGGCTCCAACGATTTGTTAGCCCGCGCCGCAACCACATACTTAAACAATCGTGATCGCTTACTTGTCAAACTCATTGCAAAATCAACAACTCATTTAGCTTGTCTTTCAAATCTGATGACACCAGCAGTGGCTTGTAAACCTCGCCTTCGTAAGGTTTCCAGGTATATCCTGAACTGAATGATCGAAACGTCGGAGATGCTCCCATCACTTGCCAAACTGTTTCAGCTAAAACCAAACCTGGAAAGGTGGGAATAGAAGACTCTTCGAGCAATTCACTATAAGTTCTAAACTCATCTACTTCCACACCAACCAAGGCATAACGAAAGGCAGGAGCAGACCGCAAATGTTGATAGAGGAGGATACCCAACTCCGTCATCAGATAGGCTGTTTCTGGTGTGTCAATCCCAACTTCGCTAATTCCACTCGGACGAACCCGACACCACCAGTTTTCCTCGATATCCTGAAAAATTTCTGCATCACATTGGGTCTGGCTACCATCTGAGAGAATCCAGGAAGTATTGTCAAAATGGCGGACAAATCGTTCTGCGGTCGCCTGCTCTGCTCCACACTCAGCGGACAAGCTAAAGATCCATGTCATTATTGTTCTCCTATTGATTGGCTCGGCTCATCCAATCCTCTTCCAATCATCCTGGGTTTTTGCCAATGCGGTTTCATACCTCTCTAACAGCATTGTAGTTCTTGGCATAATGCTAATGTGAGTCGCCCCGTCTTGGACAGCTTCAAGATCTCCGGTAACATTGCTGTCTTCAACTTGCCAGAGCGGATCTCTGCCTGTTCCTCCAACTGTTGCAGGTCTGCGGAAGGCTGGCAAACTTTCAATTGAAAGTGAAGTAGACATACCTTTTGTGTTTCTAATGGCTACGTCTACAAGCTCACCCGTCGGATTACGTTCTGCTTCTGGTCGCAAATATCCGTGGTCATCCAGGTAATCTCTGGGCATTTGCTCAATATCGATGTCAATGCTAGGTCTGACTCCTAAAAGACGGGCGCTACGACCTATTTTGGGTTTACCGTTTTCCGCCACCATGCCTCGGTAATAGAGTTTTGCCATCATTCAAGGTTAGCCCTGCAAGATTGCCAGACTACGATAGTAGAGCATTCTCCCAAAGAGACGTTGATTTA
Organism: Leptolyngbyales cyanobacterium; assembly: GCA_038250345.1. Lineage (GTDB taxonomy): Bacteria > Cyanobacteriota > Cyanobacteriia > Leptolyngbyales > Leptolyngbyaceae > ULC077BIN1. The sequence goes on along the minus strand of JBBSCL010000266.1, from coordinate 3,400 downwards.
TGATGCCCAATGAAAGGGTGCGTTTGCTTTGTAGCAACGCACCCTACAAGATCGGCGATCGCACTAACGTGCATTCAATGGAGTTTGACCCCATTGTTACGAATCTCCTCAATCATCAAAACGCACGATCGGGCCGTGCATCTTCCATTCTGTGAGGGGGAGCGTCGCCTTCATGGGCACTCGGCGTCGCGGGGCACCAACAGGATGCACCTTCCAAATTCGTTCCGCTCGCAACAGCGTTGGGGAACTCCACCACCGCCGCCGCCGCCGCCACCGCCACCGCCGCCGCCGCCGCCACCGCCACCGCCGCCACCGCCACCACCGCCGCCGCCACCGCCACCGCCGCCACCGTCTTCAAAGGGATCGATCAGAGTCCTCATCCATGCGGGAATACAATCCCTACAGAAACCATATAACCCCCCCAGGACGCCCGCCCAGCAAAGATAGCAAGGGAAGCCACCTAACGCAGGACTTGCGAGGCAGGATGCAGTACATACAGCAATACCTCCTGTTATTACGACACCACATGAAATTCCTTCAATCCATCCACACCCTTGAGGAGTTATAGCGGTGTTCCCAGCACCTAGGAAACTCCCGCTAGCAGCAACCTGGTAGTGATTTTTTGTTCGGTAGAGCGAGTTGTCAGCAGTGAATCCAGGCATATTCATGGTATTCATTTCATATCTCCTTTCAGTTAGTAAGTTCAGCTTGCCCGGAATCCACTCCGTTCCATTCGAGCTAGGATTATCGGCCACGTTCACTCAGCAATCAATCAGAGAAGAATGCACCGATTGTGAAGGGGGAAAGCCTGCCAAAGAAACGGCATATGAGATCGCCCCCCCCATTCGCCCTGCATCTCAAGTACGCGCCCACATCTGGATCTCCGACTAGGAAACGAAGTTGTGGCATGACTCGTCCGCTGCCTGTGGAAGGAAAGCTGCCGGAAGCAACATTTCCCCGATATATGCCCATGGTTGGGCCAATTGATGCTTCTGCAGTGAATCCAGGCATGTTCATGGTGTTCATTTCACATCTCCATTTGGTTAGTTAGGCTCAACGGTCATAGTAAGGCGACAGTTTCGTCACCAAGAACGGAAACTCCTCAGTCACATCCACACGGATAAAATACTTTTCAGTAACATCGGTGCTGCGGTTGGTGAAAGCGAAAATGACATCAACAATCTTGCGAGTGCTGTTTAGTCGGGAAGGACGCACCTCTACGGCTGTTAGTGAACAACTCCGTCCGTAAGCTTCAGCAGCCATAGCATAAATAGCTGGATAGCGAACGACCAAATAGTTCAGCGCCCGATGCTCATCTGTTGCGCCTGCATTGTCAGCCATTTGCATAATGCGTTCAAACAGTTCCTCAGTAGCCGACGTAAATTGCTTGGCGGCAATTGTCTCGGGTCGGGGGATATTTTGAATCAAGGCGCTGCGATCGAAAGAATAGATCTGGTCAAACATTACAATTGGCAACATCAGCCCATTGCAAAATTCTGGTGGCGCGATCGGACCTCGCATACCAATGACGATATCGACATCCAAAGGGCTGGGGGCAGGACGAACAGCTTCCACTAATAGATCTAAGTCCGCAGGGTCACGCGGTGCCAAAATGTAAGTCTCTAAACCCTCAATGGTCAGTACCCAACACAGTTGACGCAGTAGATATCGATTCTGCCTCTGGGTCAGAACCGAGTGAACAGCCTCCCGGTCAGTCTGCCCAGCGGTTTCTGTTCGCCCCGTAGCCTGAGCGAATTCCTTTTCTACCGATTGTCTTGGAAAACGCCACTCAACTTTGCCCAAAGCATAAACATAGGAAGGAGGAGCAATATTAGAACTTTCCCCGCCACAAGTAGCGCATGTCTCGCTTCCAGATTGTGGAATCAATGATGCGTTGGTGGGATTCTTAGAAGATGGTGCGATCGCAGGTGAATCGTTCATATCTATAGGTTGCTGAGGTAACGGTTCTGTTTGATTCATAAAATTATTCCTCCTTTAAGAACGAGACTTAGCCATGACTTGGTACGCTGCCCAAGCATCCAACAATGGGGGAACAACTGTGGTTCGTCGAAGCCCATTGCCTTGAGTGACAGCAAGTTTGACTTCAGTAGCAGTTGCAGTTGGAAATAGTGACCACAAGAGCGTGATCGCACCTGTAACGAACGGAGTAGCGACACTCGTTCCCCCTAATGTCAATGTTTTTCCCTCTGTTCCCAGGCTGGTAATCTGATCCCCAGGAGCACTCAGCCCCCTTCTGCCGATGGAACTTCCTAGATTGGAGTAACTAATCGGTCTTCCTTGCAAGTCACAAGCCACAACCGGAATCACCCAGGGATGACGGGTAATGGCAGAACTACCGAGCGTCCCCTGATTCCCTGACGCAGCTACAGTGATCACGCCTCGTTGCAAAGCATAATCCAATGCCTCATGTAGCTCACGCTCACCTTGAGATGATGGCTGAGCGATCGCCACGCTCATATTCAGTACTCGTGCGCCTGCATCAATGCTCTCAATAATTGCCGCTGCCAAGTCTGCCGGAGTTGCACTGGGCATCTGTTCACTTCCCAGAGTCGCCTCAGCAAAAATGGGGCGCACCAGCAGAGTGCAGTTAGAGCAGATTGCTGGTGCTGCGGAATTCCTCCTTCCACACAAGATACCCGCTACAAATGTCCCATGTACACAGGCAGTACTGCTAGCTTGAACGCATTGACCACTCAGTTCCCCAGAAATCTCACGGATATTTGCGCCCAACAATTCAGGGTGCTGTTTAAGAACAGATCCGTCAATTAACCCAACCACGACTTCGGGTCTACCGCTAGTGAGTGCCATCAAGGGAGTGAGTTCAACCAAATCTAGAGGATTCATTTCATGATTCTACAGATGTGCTTTGCAATAATTATTGGCTCTTCCGTAGTTGGTATGCTAAATTATAGTCAAGAAGCGCCACAAGCTATACTAGCCATGAATTTAAGCCAATTTAGCGTTTATTAAATAGAAAATACAGTCCAAAATCGTTATACCTTGCTAGGTAAGCCTTTCAAGTTTTGGGATCAACTTTTTAGCATACCAAGTAATGAAGAGCCTAATTATTTCTTGGCATCAAATATTTATAATCTTCTAAGAAACTAAATCTGAGCAGAGAAGATGGAAACTACTGTCTTACAGGTAACGTAGAGCGAGCTAACGTTCCCAATCACCTGCCGCTAACAACCTCAGGTACTCACAGACAACCTCTCGACGGTCAGGTGCATTGGGGTTGTTATGCTGCGCTGCTACAACTGATCTAGCAACCTGTCGTACTCTGCATGTGAACCAACCCAGAACCAAATTACTGTATCTCCATCTAATTGACCGACCGCTCGATAGCTTCTGTTAATCCGAGCGGAGTAAATTGGCAACT
>JBBSCL010000265.1:0-5164 GCA_038250345.1 Leptolyngbyales cyanobacterium | reverse complement strand
CCTCATTCCTATCCTCTTCAGCAAACCAAAGGGTAATCTCAGCCACTCCATCGACCGTTTGATGGGGAACAGTATCCCCAAAGGTTGGAACATCTTCTGTCTCAGGATGATAGGCATCGAAGTCAAAATACCTGATTTGCACAGAAAAATTGATTCTGACAGAAACCTCAAAAGATACGTACTCTTGCGATCGCTCAATCAGATTTTGCTCAAAGGTTTCAACTGAGATCTCTCCATCTTCCAAAATAATTTCTTCGATCGCGCCTAGCGCTGCCTCTTCTCTAGGGTGAATATTCAACCCAAAATCATGCTCCTGTTCTGAGAAAGTCTCTGCAATTTGTCGCCGAATCGCTTCCATGTGTTGGTCTAAGGCAACCAGAGCCTCGATTTCATCAATTGGTTGTTTACTAGGTTGTTGTCCGCTTTCTTCCCGACATGACTCTAAGTCCTCTACTAGAGCTGCGTACGCTCCTCCCCAGAGTTGCATCATTTGTCCAGTCACCCGCGCAAACGGGAAAATTTCGGTAGCGGCAGAGTCTCCCCAGGGTAAATCGGGAATCAAAAATGCTTCAAAGTAGCTCAGCGCGTCACCAAAGCGTCGCTCAATATCGGCATTGACCCGTTGTTGCACATCTGGCGGTAACTGCTTGAACACTGCCTCTGCAACTTCCTCACCCACTGCTTGCGCCTCAGAAATGGGAATTGTTCCCTGGAGTAGTGCCCTTACCCCATCCACGAAATCGTATTGCGGCATTTTCTGGCGCTTGTTGGATGACTCCGTTGCTAATGGCTCTGGACACAGCAGCCCACTCAGGAAAATCTCTGCCAAATACAACGCGCCTGTTGGTTGCCAGGGTTCCTCTGATTCCTGGCTCAAACTTTTCTGAATTAGCCGAATCACCGACCAATTCACGGGCAGTACTGCCATCATGTCTGCCAGTTCTTGAGCTTTTTCTGAGGCAGTATTCCGAAATCGCTGCACCAGTTGTTTTGCGGTCAAAGGGGTGGCTGGAGGGGTGAAATCCTGAGTTGGTAAGACTTGCAGATTCAAAACAACTCCGGTCGTCTGTTGCTCATCGATCGCGGCGATCGCCTGTGCCCATTGCCCAAAGGACTCAGGTTGCATCGTCACCACTGGTAACTTCAATCCCTCTGGTAGCTGCTGCCTTCGTCGAGGCGAAAGTCCATCAATTGCCCAGTCTCTGCTTAAGGCTCCTGGTCGGCGCGATCTTAAGGCAACGGAGTAACTTGCTTTTAAGGCGCTACGGTCCCAATAGTGTTCCGGTAGAAGTTGGACGATCGTCACTGGATTTTCCCGTGACCAGAGTTCCAGCAATTTGGGAATCTTGCCCGATCGCCATGCTCTGGAGGTGCAATCACTCAATAGCAAAATCAGCCGTCGCCCACCCGCATCCAGTAATTCTCGTGGACTGCGGGCACTGCCGCGCAACCCTGCTGCGGTTTGCAAAAATAACTGAGGATCTCCAGCCGCGTTGGGTTTAAGCTGCCAGGTTCGCACATTACGAAATGCTCCATGCCGCTCCATCAACTGCTGAAATTCAGCGATCGTGTCTCGCCACACATCCAGCAGATTCGTGACCTCAATCACAATCGCCAACTCCAGCCAGCGCTCTGGTTCTGGCTTCACTACTGGACTCCAGGTTTGAGTCTCAGCAATTTGAATCACGGTTGCCTCTTCGTCGATCGCTTGCCGGAGTTTCGAGGGCACTTTCCGCATCAAGGGACGCAGAGATCGGGCAATCTCCTGCCGATTTCGCAACGCAACGGCTTCCGGGATATTCACAGAGAGAGCGGTTCCCGCCGTTGGGGGTGGTTCCTCGCCTTCCTCAATTCGCTTGGGCGGTTCCATGACAACCGCTGCGGATGAAGCGGAGGATGGCTCTTCTGTTACTGGTTCTGAGGATGAACGCGACAGTTGTTCCTGTATGCCCTTTTGAGCAGGTGGTTCTGGCGATCGCTGAGACTGCGAGTCCTCAGCAACGACCTCACCTTTTTGCAGCGCCAGCCAGAAAATCTCTGCCAGTTCAATGGGGCTAAGATCAAGCCCCACTCGCTGGCTTAACAGTGCCCTCAGATCGGCGATCGGGTATGACGGTTCAGAAGGCAACGTCATATATCCTCTGGACTACTCAAGTCTTTCAGCAACCGCCTATCTAAATCGGTCAATAATTTCTCTAACTCCGCCAATGTTAGGTTGCTGGGTTGATCAGAGCTTACTTTTGGTTTTTTCTGTGATTCCGGGCTGGTTCGTTCCTGAGTTCGCATATGAATGGCATTGAGTAATTGGTCGGTGGCTAAAGTTCCCCCCGCTTCAATCTTTTTACAAAACCAGTCAATTAAAATCTTTGACTGCTGGGTTGCTTTCTCACCCAAATGCTTGTCCACAATGTCCTGGAGTTGTTTATAACTGGGATTAGGCATCTTCAACCGTAAACAACGGCGCAAAAAGGGAGGTGGGAAATCTCGTTCCCCATTGCTGGTCATAATCACTAAAGGAAAGGCACGACAGCGAACTACTCCATCAAACACTGGGACTTTGCGTTGTTTACCGTTCTCCCGGTCGATCGTGCGAACTTCGGACTCTGCCAGTTCTAACCGCTGCAACTCTGGAATGGGAAACTCCCCATCCTCAAACAGATTCAGCAGGTCGTTGGGCAGGTCAATATCGCTTTTGTCAATTTCATCAATCAGCAACACTCTGGGCAGATCTGCTGGCAAAAAGGCAGTGCCTAAAGCGCCTAAGGTGATATAACTGCCAGTTTCCTGGCGATTATCTTGACCACTGGCTTGAGCATCTTGCAAACGGGCGATCGCATCATAGCCATATAGTCCATCCTTCAAAGTCGTTCGGGTTGTAATTGCCCACTTCAAGACAGTTCCCAACCCCAACTCCCGTGCCACCGCATAGGCGAGCGAAGATTTACCTGTCCCAGGATTTCCTGTAATCAGTAACGGTCTCCGCAATGCCAGAGCCGCATTCACCATTTCAATTGCAACAGCGGGTGGCTTAAAGGTTTCACCCTTAAGCTGTTGCTGTTCTATTGCACCCTTCGCGTCATCTCGAAACTGCCGCCAACTGGGGGGAGGTGGCAACTGAATCATTTCTTGAGGCTGACCAGCACCCGTGTAAATATTCCAGTTGGAGGCATTAGAGTTTGGCATGGCTAGGCACTCTGATAATCAAGGGTGGGAAATGGGCGGAACGGGTTATCGAGTAGCAGGCAGAGCGATGCAGCCTTTAGCCTATCAATCTCAGCGTCGTGAGATAAAGCCTTTTGCCGATGGTTAGCCAACGATTCAGACAACTTCGAGATCGTACAGGTTGACAAAGACTGCATCCTTCTTTTGGTCTCTGACTGGCGTGTCCAAAGAGCGATCGGCACCCCCTGACCCAGTAACTCCTCCCAAAGGGCTTCCTGCCGCTGCGGATCATCATGTTCCACAAATCTACAGCCAACCACCCTGGCGTTTCCCCAGTTAATTCTCGTTTTACCTGTGCCTGTATTCAATTTCACCAACGCCTCAGAATACTTTGCCTCCTGGCAGGTAAGCAAGCGAGTCCAATACTTTCTCCAATCTCCGCATGATGTCTGGTAAACAGGCAAGAAATGGCGATCTAAGGAACGGATGATCACGGCTTTGCAGCGTTTTCCGCTGTATTCTGTCTGCTGCCTTCCACTCTTAAATTGCCAATGTTCCACAGGCAGACTCATCAGTCTAATGGGTAAAAACCACTGAATGATAAGGTCGGTCAAGGGGATGTGGTGTTCTCTGCCACAAACCGCAATTAACTCTTCCAAAATCCGTGGCAAATCATCTTGTGAGTAACCAGGAGCGCATTTAGGATCAGGTGTTACCGCGATTGTGATTGGTGTCGTAATGGTTTCAACGTCAGACTTCCAGGGGTTTGGATCTTGAGCGATCGCAGCACTAACCAGATAACCCAGGGATGGGTCATTCAGAGAACGGGGTCGCACCTTCACCATCAAACAAATTTCTGCCGTTTCTAGTTGCCCTGCACTTTCCTCCTGGATGGGCATCCCCTGCGTTTTTGCCCACGCCTTCAATGACTCCTGTTGTTCAGCCGCTAAGGATGGTTCTTGAATCAAGAGGCTGACAAAACGTAAAAGTGGTTGGGGTTCATCGAGTTCTCCAGGAAAGTCTGCCAGTTGTCGCACCAAGGCTTCCAAAGTATCGGGAATCAAACGATGTCGCCCTTGTGACAGGCATGATCGATAAGTCTTGGCAATTATCTCCCAATCAAGGGATGTGAGGAGGTTGACTAACGATTGCAAAGCATCAGGTAATTCATGCAGCGAATCAGTTTGTACAAGCTGCGCCTTTAAAGAATCACACTGTTTTGCGATCTCAGTCATCTCTTCTGCAATCGCAGCTAATTGTTTCTCTCGGTCATCCTTATCTGCCGCATTAGAGGTGAACTCAACTTGGCTAGAGAGTTTCTCATATTTCTCTTGTAAACCTTTCAGTCGGCTGTCTAATGCTTTTAGTCGAGTTTTTTGAACTTGAATTGCGTATAAATTGCTCACACTACTTTCCTAATGCATCAAACTCTGCTGCAACCTTTTCCATGTCTTCAGCGATCGCTACCAATTGACGTTCTTGGTCATCACGATCTGCTGCATTGGTTGTGTAATCCCGTTGTTTGGCAAGTCGTTCGTATTTAGCCATCAGACTATTGAGCCGTTGTTGCAAGCTCTTTTCTTGAACCTGCTGCACCCGACTCAAAGCACTCGGAAACGGCTGAGGCTCTGCGATCACTCGCTCACTGGTTGTCGTCTCTTTAGAAACATTAGTATCTGGAAACATTGGCTTTTGTGCAGGTCTACCGCTGGGTCTCAGTCCATCTAACAAGGTCTGTTTTGCATCTGTTTCCAACACTCCCACTAGATCCACATACACAATCGGTCGCAACATCCCCTCCGGCTTACACTCCTTCACCCGCACTGGAATTAGCTTACGTTCCAGCGATTGTGGATCACTAGCAAACGCCGCTGCCCACTCCGGTTGGGTGTAAGACGACTTGAGATAGGACTCAGACAAAACCGCGATCGTCTTTTGACTCTCCGCCGCTGCCCGTTGCATATCTAGAACAAAGTTCCCACCCGGTCGAAAATCCCAGGCT
>JBBSCL010000264.1:0-5177 GCA_038250345.1 Leptolyngbyales cyanobacterium | reverse complement strand
TTCAAGTTCAAATTTCTGCCTTTCAGATAAATAATGCAGGTATTGGTATCTAGAAGATATCTCATTCCAGGGTTTCGCGTTCAGATTGTTCATTTTGGGGATGTCTAATAAATGAGTCATCCTGAATACAGCCATAAAACTCTGAAAGAGGTTTTGCTTCGACTCCTTTGGTCAGACTGGTTTGATAGACAATAACAACCTCGATATCTGTATCCTGCATTTCAGGTAAGTGAACTTGCAAGAGACCATCACTACCGATATGGGATTTTAGTTTGATGCTGTGCATGATTCCAACTCCTTACCTACAAACTGATTTCCTCACCCAATTCTTGCAAAATTCCCTGCAACCAAAGGCGGCTTCAAACGCGACAAAGTATTCACGTATCAGCTTAGTTTATTCCTCTATTGCCACCTTTCTTTGATTGGGCTTGACGGTGCAAAATTGGCGCAGCTTTGGGTAACTGATAGTATGCGTGTGGAGATAATCTTTAGTCCAAACGCATCCCTTTTCCAATAATTTGTCGAGTTCGCCTTGAATCGCAAATTCCCAGAGGAGGATCGTTTTATCTTCGCTGGCGGTGGCAATTAGCTGCCCATCGGGACTAAAGGCGACATCACTGACGCGATCGCGATGTCCGCGCAGCGTTGTGACTAAGGTGCCATCTCCTTGCCAAATTTTAACGGTGCTATCATGACTAGCGGTAGCAATAAAGCGATTGTCGGGGCTGAAAATAGCGGCTATCAATCCATCTTCATGCCCTTTTAGGGTCGCAATCAGCTTACCTTGATCAGTCCAAAGTTTGGCAGTATTGTCGTAGCTGGCAGTAAGCAGTTGCTTGCCGTCCTGTCTAAAATTGACCGAATAAACCCACCCTTGGTGCCCTTCTAGCGTTTTTAGCAACTTTCCATCTAGCGTCCAGAGTTGAACTTGATTATCCCAACCGCTAGTTGCTAAGGTGCGGCTATCAGGACTGATGCTAACCGACAACAGCCCTTTCTTGAAATTTTGCAGCGTCCGAATTGGGGTGCCATCTCGCCGCCACAGCCGCACGGTCAAATCGGCTCCTGTGGACGCAAGAAACTGTCCATTGGGGCTGAAGCTGACTGAATAAACTGAACCTGCATGACCGCTCAATGTTTTCAACAGCTTGCCTGCGCGGCTCCACAGTTTGACGGTGCGATCGGAGCTTGCAGAGGCTAAAGTTTTACCATCGGGGCTAAATTGGACTGTCCATACAACTCCTGCATGTCCTTTGAGTTGCCGTAAGGGTTTTCCTTGACGATTCCACAATCGAACCACGGTATCAGCGCCGCCGGAGGCTAACAACTGCCCATCAGGGGAAAAGGTAACGCTATAAACCCGTGCCCAATGATCTTGCAGGGTTGCTAACAGAGGACGGCTGAGCCGCCATAATCGCACGGTGCGATCGCCCCCCGCTGATGCCAACAACCCATCTGGGCTAAAGCTGAGGCTGCGAATTTGGGCACTGTGTCCTTTGAGGGTTGTAATTAAAGTCCCTTCCAACGTCCACAGTTTGATGGTCTTATCCCATCCTGCGGAGGCTAAAGTCTTGCCGTCAGGGCTAAATGCCGCATCATGAACGAGGGCATCGTGTCCTGCGATCTCTCTCACGGGTTCGCCTTCTCGGTTCCACAAGCGAACTGTTTCATCCCAACTAGAAGATAGGAGCAATTTGCTATTCGGGCTAAATTGGACGCTGCGAACTTGGGCAGTGTGTCCTACCAGGGTTTTGATGGGCGTGCCGTCGGGTCGCCATAGACGGATGGTGCGGTCGTCCCCGGCAGAGGCAAGCAGTTGTCCATCGGGGCTAAAGGTAACTGATCTCACAGGTGCATCATGACCCGCCAAAGTCTTCCGTCGTTTTCCAGTCAGGTCGAATAGGCGAATCAAGCCATCTTCACTGGAGGTCGCGATCGTTTTGCCATTGGGAGACACTGCCACGCTGACTACAGGGGCATCATGATTTCCCAAAGAAGTCTGCTTCCAAGTGCCAATCTGGATCACTTCTGCCTTGCCTTTAATGCCATTGCGGCTGGAGCCACCCACGATTAATTGCTGACTGTCTGGCGTGAAACCAACTGCCAGGTAGGGTTCACCTTCGGGATTTTTGAACTGTTTGATCAATGCGCCATCCAGATGCCAGAGTTTGACTGTGCCATCGGCGCTGGCGGAGGCAACCATTTTTCCGTTGGGGCTAACGCTGACTGCCCAAATGATGCCTTCATGTTTACCCAGCCGTTGACTTTCCTGCACCCAAAACACGGCTTGCTGCAAGGCTGTGACCACTTGAGCTTTTAAATCGCTGTTGGTGGTCAGCCCAAACTGTTGAGCATCAATGCCAGCAGACATCGCCCCCAGTAAGGCTTCAAAGGGGCGATCGCTCTGAAACAGCGCTTCAGAGGTGCGGGTTTGAGCGAGGACATAGCCTTTTTGTGATTCTAGCCGCAGTCGATTAAATTTATCCGATTCTCGAAATGCGAATAGCCCCAGCGCGATCGCGGCTAGGGAAACCATCGAAATTGCCCCTAAGCCAAAGCGCTGTAATCGTAGAGTCGATCGCTGCCGCTGAATTTCATGGGCATTGGAAGCGGTGACATAATCGCGCTGTAGCCGAGTTGGCTGGGGCGATTTTTTAGGATCTGATAAGAGCCACTCCTGAATCGTTTTTAAGGAACTTCCCCGCAGCAGTAGGCTCTCATCCAGGTTGTGATCCTGCCACTCTAAGGCTTGTACCAATAGCCGGGTATGGGTTCGGAGATAGTCTGGGTCGGTATCTAACGTGCGGAGCAGGGAGCTAAACGTCGCATCAAACGTTTGATGGTACTGACTAAAATCTAACCACTGCACACTTGCCAATCCTGGGGGCATTACCGACGTGATTGGCTGGTATAGCACCGTAATAATTCGCTTATTCATCTGAACGGCATACTCTACTTCTCCAGCACAGTAGGGGGAGTCAATTGAGTTTGGCGAGATGATAAACAGAAAATTATTGGAGACTTCAATGCCGTCATAAATTTCTCGCTGAAAGTCGGCACTGCCAGCCGCAATACTTTCTTGGTCAAACCAGGTGGTTTTGCCCTGAATTTGCAACGCATCATTCAGTTTGCGGGCAAACTCAGAATCCTTACGGGAATAGGACAAGAATACATCTAACGTCACACCGGGAGGCTGTCGAAGACTTTCCTCAATAAACTCTTCTATTAGAGGAATTGGCTGATATTGCTCCCGCGTTTGTGCCACTTTTATCCAGGCTTCTGAATGCCGTAGGTTATAGCCTCGGAGCAAGAGGCAGGGGTTGCGGTGCTGCCGTTCCCACTTGAGTGCTTTTGCCAGCAGCAGTTTATAGTTTTCGTGGTAGGCGGCATCTTGACACAGAGCTTTGAGCAGTTGGCTCTCATCTTGTTGATAGTCTGTCTCCAGAATGTTGTCGGTCAGGTCGATATATTGCAGCGATCGCAGCTCCGGTGGCATTTGATCAGGATCAACCGCTTGAAGCAACAACGGGATCAACCGCTTATTTAACGAGAGCGCGTAGTCTATTTCTTGCAAACAATAAGCGGATTGCAGCGAATGGGGGGACAGCAAACAGACCACATTATCGGCTTCCTCAACGCCTCGATTAATTGCGGCTTGAAACGCCTCACCGGTTTGAATATCTCGCTTATTCGTCCATACGGTGAAGCTTTCCCGCATTAAACTATGGCGTACCTGTTCCGAAATGTCGTGGTCTTCTTCTGCATGTGCTAGGAACACATGAGTCATCAGGTTATCGCCATTTTTGATGCTTTCAGTGATGAATTCGCAGTGTAAATCTGTGGGCAGGCAAGGAGGCTGCTCATTTTTGAAGCGCACTTTTAGCCATGTTTCTGCTCGCTTCCGCTCTTCTCCAACTAGCAAGTGGCGAGATTGTTTTTGCTGGCGCTGCCATGCTAATGCTTTGATCAATAGGGTTGTGTGTTGATCGACATACTCGCGATCGCGGTTGCCAATCTCTAACAGTCCGGCAAAGGCTTTGTCAAAATCATCTACCCCTTCACGAAAATAGACCCAATTGATCTTGGAGATCGTGGGGTGCATATTCGTAAAACTAGAATGCTTGCCCTGTGCTTGATAAGCCTCCCAGTCTGCATCAACACCTGTTAAGTTACGCTGCTGCCAGATTTCCCGGCTGATCTGCTCCACATGCAGTAACGGAATAATCCGCTTTCCATAAGCGATCGCCAGCTCAACCTCTTTCAGACAGTAGATAGAGTTGACTGAATGGGGAGAAATCAGGAACAGGAAATTGTTTGCTCTTGCAATCCCCTCATCGATCTCATTTTGATAATCCACCCCTAATGGAATGTCATCAAAGTCAAACCAAATATTTAAATTTTCGGCAAGTAGGCGATCGTTGAGTTGAGCGGCAAACGCTTTGCTATCAGCGCGCCCATAAGAGATAAATGCATCCTGAGAAGAGTTCATTGCAGTTACTAATAGTCTGTCAAGCGTTTTTTGAGAGGCTAAGAACCATCCCGAAAAACTCCTCTGCCATCCTTGCTTGGAGCCATTAAAAATGGCAGATCATCAGTATCCAACAAATTTCTGCTAGATCATGCAAGTTACTTCTTAATCAAAGTAAAACAGCGTGACGATTTTTCGCTGATCTTCCGCATCTTGGCAAGTTTTAAGTAAAGTAGCGCTGTCGTGAAAGGCAAAACAAATTAACTGCTGACACCGCGAGATAATTTCCTGATTGCACAAAGCACTGGCTTCTCCTAGAGCCATGTTGTCATTGTCCGGGTTTTCCACTAAATGCATGACTTGCTCAAGCTGATCACGAGATTCTCGCGGCTGGCGACTGAGGCTCTGAGGCAGGATCACCGTTAGTAATGAAGGATCGGCACGCATGGCACCGCGAATTGCCGCAAGATTTGCTCCGGTTGCTCCGGACGTAATTAACCGATTGCCCTCTAGAACAAGGGCATAACTCATAATCTCAATTAATTTCTGATGAGTAATCGGCACATGACGGGAACCCAGCAGCGCTATCCGCTTAGATCCCGTCTGTTGAATTGTGGCTAATTCTTGCAGAAAATCATCGACTTTAGGAATGTTGATAGACTGGCTCAATGATGCTGTCCCGACTGTACAACGGAGCAGATTATAACAG
>JBBSCL010000263.1:0-5220 GCA_038250345.1 Leptolyngbyales cyanobacterium | reverse complement strand
GGTATATACACAAGTCTGTCTGGCTTCGTTTTGCCCTGTCTAGCCCCCTAAATCCCCCAATTCTGGGGGACTTTTAAAACTCTTGTCCCCCCAGAATTGGGGGTTAGGGGGCAGTTTGGCGAGGGCTTAGCTAGATTCAATCACTTATGTATACACGGTAGCCCCAAGGAGAGGTAGGGACGATTCTTTAACAGAGGAATAACTCTGGAACCCTGATTCTTTGGTTTACCCTCAAAAGAAGTTGAACCTAAAAATAATCAACCCTCCCCAAGGAGAGTGGGGACGATTCTTTAACAGAGGAATAACTCTGGAACCCTGATTCTTTGGTTTACCCTCAAAAGAAGTTGAACCTAAAAATAGGACTTTTAAGAATTTGTTTTCTTTAGAGAATCAACCCTACCCCAAGGAGAGGGACTTTGAATCTTGCTCCCTTCTCCTCAAGGAGAAGGGCTGGGGATGAGGGCAAAATCCAGCAACTTGCGTAAGTGATAGGCTCCCGTCAACACTCTATTTGCTCAGGCGATCGCGCTTCTACTTACCCTAGGCGCGATCGCCCTTTCTACAGCCACTTTCCCTGACACCTGATACCCGACTCCTAACACCTGTTCACGCTAATTCCGCTGTTCGCTCAGCAATGGTTTTCATTAAAAAACCCACCAGCCATTCTTTAATGTGGTGGGTTGCAAGGCAGTCGTCTTCGTTGTAAGTGAGGATGGCATCGAGGTGAGCGCGATCGCCCGTACTGAGCCATTGAGCATACCAACAGATTGACTGGGCACCATTGGCAGCGGGGTCGCGCCACTCAAACTCTAGCCACCGGGCAATTTGCTTGAGGGCATAGCTTTCTACGGGCAGGGTCACCAATCGCGTAATCCGTTCATGTACATCGATAAATCGCTCCAGCAGAGGTTTTATTTGAGAGTGAGGAGTGCCGTACAGTTTGGCGAGGCGTTCTACGGTTTGCACTTCAAACGGGCAAAAATGAAAAATGGGTGCCGTCGGATAGCGCCTGAATAACTCCAATAGCTGTTGCCAAACCAATACTTCATCTTCAGGACGCTCTGCCAACAGCGCATGAAAGGTTTGGGTATTCGCTTGGCGATCGACCACTAGCACTCCATGCAAATAAATTAGATTTAAGGTTGGCTCGGCTTCTATATCAAAGTAGAGTTCAATCGGAGCCGTAGGCAGCAATTCGGCTAAGATGTGCGGCGCATGAACGGGCAGATCTAAATAGTGAGTCGCTGCATCAATACCGCTGGGATGAAGGCTTTCTTCAATGATCAGAGCGCGATCGTGCATCACAGAAAACGCCTGACGTACTAACTTGTGGGCGGCTTCTTTGCCAAATCCTGGCAGGGATTCTAAATGGCTCGGTTTTGTTTCTGCCAGCGCTTTCACGGTCAGTAGGTTTAGGGCTTGCAACTGCACATAGCGAGTCGGTGTCACACCGGGCAATAACGATAAATGGTGTTCATTTTTAGCGATCGCGTGGCAAGCACTCAACCAATGACACAAGCTACAGCGACTTCGGGCAATAAACACTTCTGGCTCTTGCTGCTGCACCATCATTTGAATGCACTCAGCTAAAATCTCCTGCATTCGGGGCAGCACTTCCCACAGATCTACCGAATAAGAGCCGCGATCGCGGAGCATCACCCATGCCGTCTCCATCCATGCGCCCTGCGCCTCTGCCACCACCATGGCATGAAACGCTACCGCCACTTGATATTCCAACTTAGGACGCTTTCCTAATTTGATTTCCGTTGGCACATAGAGCCAATCACCAAAATCAGAGATGCCCGGCTGCTTCACCAAGAGATCAGGATTGCTTTTTAGAGTAATGCCATCTGCTGTCTCGCTAAGCAATATTCCCTGATGAATGCGATCGACCCCTTGACGCATCAAATCTAAAGTTGCCGCTGCCGCCGCTTGCCAATCTCTAGGAGGATAATCAGGCTGGGCGATCGCTTGATTAAATAATACCGTTCGCTGATTGGCTTGACTGTCCTGTACCAGTTTCAAGACATACTCACTTGTAGAATCTCGCTGGTCAAGATCCCCATACACGTCCAAGTAAGCCCTTCGACGACAGCGTTGATAATTGATTAACTGCTCTGCGTCTATCAGCATGACTTCACGGTAACAGGAAACTGCCCCAATTGTCGGTATTGCACAAGATATACGACATCGTATTTCGACTTCGCTAGCACTTGATTGCTTCAGTGGGTTGAGGTATTTTCAGCAAAATCTAGCCTCCAAAAACCCGTTAAACCGCGATCGCTCGAATCAAGGTACGCAATAATCACGGGTGAGAACTTTATTGTTTAGCTTGTGAGAACGGGAAAACTTTCCAATCCTCAAATTCGCGTTGAACAGCAGTTTCGCCGCATTCAGCAGCAGTTGATTGGCGGCGCACTGTCGCTGGTGGGCGTGTTTTTGTTGGGCAGCGGTTGGTATCACTTGGTGGAAGGATGGCGCTGGCTGGATGCGGCGTATATGACCGTGATTACGCTGGCAACGGTGGGATTTCTGGAGGTGAATCCTTTGGGCGATCGCGGTCGCATATTCACCATCGTCCTGATTTTGCTGGGTGTAACCAGTATTGGCTACATCGTCAATCGGTTTACTGATGCGTTAATCCAGGGTTATTTTCAAGAAGGATTGCGACTGCGCCGACTGCAAAAACAAATGGAAAAATTATCGGATCATTACATTATTTGCGGCTTTGGGCGGATGGGGCAGCAGATTGCCGCCGAGTTTCAAGCCGAGGGCATCAACTTTGTGATTGCTGATTTTGGGCATGATCCCGTGGTAATGGCAGAGCAGTTGGGCTACACGGCGATTCAGGGTGATGCCACTCTAGATGAAACCTTAATACGATTGCAAATTGAGCAGGCAACGTGTTTGATTGCAGCGCTACCGTCGGATGCTGAAAATCTTTACACTGTTTTATCTGCGAAAACGCTGAACCCCACGGTGCGCGCGATCGCCCGTGCCAGCACCGAAGAAGCCTTGGTCAAACTGCAACGCGCCGGAGCCGATTCGGTCGTATCGCCCTACATTACTGGCGGCAAACGGATGGCGGCGGCAGCACTGCGTCCCCAAGTAATGGATTTTGTGGATGGCATTCTTTCCAGCGGCGATCGCACCTTTTACATGGAAGAGTTTGAGCTAACGACACTCAACAATCCCTATGTCGGGCAAACACTGAGGGAGGCAAAGCTGCGATCGCAGTCCGGCGCATTAGTCCTTGCCATCCGTCGCCTCGATGGCACCCCCATCGTAGGACCCAACGCCGACACTATTTTGATGCAAGGAGATCATCTAATCTGCATGGGCACCGCCGACCAAATCCGGCTGCTCAACCAAATCCTCTTCCCCATGAAGACTGCTTTTCCACGTCCACCCAAGCAATCCTGAGTAGGGGCGTAGCATTCGGCAGGTGGTTCTGCTTGAGGTGCAAGGATTTTTGCCCGAATGCTACGCCCCTGCAATGTTCGATATTATTTAATCCATGATCCTGCGTAACCCTTGTTCTATCCGTGACTTACGATTCGTCACTCCCTAGATCACTCGCTGCGGCTTGGGATGGAATTTCTAATGCGATCGCGCCTAGCTGACCGACCCGAAAATCGTTGAGCAATTGCCGTGCAGTTCGTTCTACGTTGCCTTGATAGCGAAATTTTGCTAGGGCGTGTAGGTAATCTTCGCCCGTTAAGTCTTCTAGAGCTAGGTTATAGCGAGTCTGGAGGGCTGTTTCGGCTTGAACAGGTCGGAGTAATTCGATCAAGATTGCGGCTACTCGCTGATTGTCGTAAGACGCTTCGCCAATATCATCACAAATTGCTAGTTTAATGGCAGCAAGTTGATTCGTCAGTTTAGAAGGCAATACTCCTGGTGCATCCAATAGCTCAATCTGGTCGGAAATGCGAACCCAGCGAAGTTGGCGCGTTACCCCAGCACGGCGAGAGCTTGCCACCACACGTCGATTCAGCAGCCGATTGATTAAAGCCGACTTGCCCACATTGGGAAAGCCCATCACCACAGCCCGCACCGGACGAGGCAACATCCCGCGATCGCGCCTGCGCTGATTCATCTTTTCTCCGGCTGTTTGCGCCGCTCTCGTAATCGCTTCAATCCCTTTGCCATGTTGGGCATCGGTAAACAGCGGCTCCTCGCCCCGTTCCCGAAACCAACCTGTCCATTGGTGCCGTGCCGAGGTCGGAATCATATCCATCCGGTTCAGCACCAAAACTCGCTCCTTAGTGCCAATCCACTGCTTCACTTGCGGATGCTCAGTAGACAGCGGAATTCGGGCATCCCGCACTTCTAGCACCACATCAACCCGTTTGAGCTGCTCTTGCAGGGATTTTTCTGCTTTAGCAATGTGACCGGGATACCATTGGATCGGCGGAGAAGTCATGAGTTAAGCAGCCAAAGTTGAGCAAAGTCTAATGCTTCATCGTACTACCTGTACCTAGTTTTGTTTGAGCAGGGGCTAGACAGCAGGTTTCGGGTTTCAGCAGGAGCTTTACATTTAGGTTTACGTCTATCACATCTCCTTAAAGATGAGATGCATCAAAGATAGGTATATTCAGTCATAATCAGGTGCATCACAAAATGTAGCGTTATTTGGGTAGAAAACTGGGGAAAGTACGCTATATTTTGCCTATCTTAAGTAGACTCATTTCCTTAAAGCTTTGTATTTTCGTTCATGACTCAGGCAAAATTAATGGTTTCACAGGTTGAGACACCAATTTTAGACGCGAGCCTCCACTCCGCCCATTCTATTGAGGGGCTGGTGCAGGTATTTACTTGCGCCCATCGCAGTTTTTTTACAAATGTTATGGCGCAGGCGCTGCGGATTGCCGGACAAGGCACCCCCGTTTTGGTCGTTCAGTTTCTTAAAGGGGGCATTGCCCAAGGCTACGATCGCCCGGTGCAACTGGGGCAAAGCCTCGACTGGATTCGCTGCAACTTGTCCCGCTGCATTGATACGCCCGTGCTGGATGAAGAGGAGCAACAATCTCTACAGGAATTGTGGCTTTATACTCAAAATGTGGTTTGCCAGGGAAAATACGAACTCGTAGTATTGGATGAACTGAGCCTCGCCATCACCTTTGGGTTGATTTCAGAAACCGATGTGCTAGCTTTTCTCAAAAACCGTCCCCGCAACGTCGATGTTATTTTGACGGGTCCCGAAATGCCGCGATCGCT
>JBBSCL010000262.1:0-5227 GCA_038250345.1 Leptolyngbyales cyanobacterium | reverse complement strand
TTGAGATTAGTTTCGGCTTAATCCGCTGTATTGCGTTGAAGATTTTGGCTCAGATGACCACAAATCCGCAGTTAGTGAATGTATTGAAGTGCCGATTATTCCATGGGGGCAGCCGATGCAGCGGCAAGTTTGCATTTCCGCTCAGATTTATAATCACCCTGTTCAATATACGTATTTAGCAAAAGCGATCGTCGAACTATTGAGCTGAAACCTAACTTTGATTAATCCAGCAAGCCTTGTCTACATTGTTTGAAGCTCAATCGTTTGAAGCTCACAGATTGGAAATTATTAAATAGCTTGAATAAATGCTTCGGATTGTTACAAAAAAGTGAATAAAATAAATCTTTAGACAAAGTTGTATTTCTTTTGAGAACAAACTTGTTACCGCTTGAAAGTTCGCAAATGACTGAATCTGAGCAGCTTGAAATATTTTCTGGCATTAAAATATACACGTATAAATACTTTCAATCTAGTGAGATTACTAGGGAACATCTTTTCGACTGATTGTTCTCTCAAACTTCTTTTTTAATCTTGTTTTATCTTGGGAGTGTGGGTTTTAAACCATCAATTTCTTGCTGAGTATCACAGCAGTTTACTTTAATAAAATTTTAAAAGGTAGCTATGATTACTTGCCCATGTTGCTCTGCCAAAGTGCTTCGTCATGCTCGTCATGGCTCAATTTATTGGTTTTGTCCCCATTGCTGGCAAGAAGTACCTGACTTGGAACTACAATTGGGACTCAATTCTAAGCAACGTTCGGTAATGCCCTACATTAAAACTTTAGCAACTGCTGCTGGTCGTTGAAGCTACATTGCCAATTAGATTTTTTTTGATTAGCGCGATCGCCCCTGAATTATGGTGGGCGATCGCTTTTTCAGTTTAAGTTTATTTAAGACATTACAGTGAGGCAACATTCCTCGCCTATATTCCAAATGCCTTTTGCTCAGACCGGTGCTGTTTACAATCAAGGTGTGCTG
Organism: Leptolyngbyales cyanobacterium; assembly: GCA_038250345.1. GTDB lineage: Bacteria > Cyanobacteriota > Cyanobacteriia > Leptolyngbyales > Leptolyngbyaceae > ULC077BIN1. The sequence goes on along the minus strand of JBBSCL010000262.1, from coordinate 4,250 downwards.
GTATGAATTTGCCCGTTGTGTTGGATATTGCGATCGGGTTGGTATTTATTTACCTGATTTCTAGTTTGCTTGCATCCGAAATTCAAGAGCTGGTTTCTACCCTGTTGCAATGGCGAGCAAAACATTTAAGAGAATCTATTCAAAATCTGTTATCAGGTGGATATGGAACTAAAGATACTGAACAAATTAGGGATTTTATTGAATCTATCTATAGCGATCCGCTGATTAAAAATATCAACCAAGGTTCAAGAGGACTATTGGGCAATGTGGGTCATACTGTCTATCGAATTTTTTATCCCGGCGAAGGGATTTTTGGCAACGAATCAACAGCGCCTTCTTATATTTCGCCAGAAACGTTTTCAACAGCATTATTTGAACAATTAGGCATGTCAACACTCGTTGATAAGCTAACAGAAATTCGTCTTGAAAAATTCATTTTTCGGATTGTTGGACTTTACAACGTTGAGGAATCAACTCAAGAAAGTGGAATTACTAAATATGCAATTACGCTTCCGACTGAACAGGAGTTTGAACTAAAAGATAACTGGGAGAAAGGTAGCATTCGCGTTTTGGCAGGGAAGGCGAAGAATCTAGCCCAAGCTCCTAATCAAAGTGGTGCAACCGCGATCGCGATGTTAACTCTCAACAGCGCCAATCCAGATTTTTTGGTGCTTGTGGAAGAATATGACGACATCTTAAGAGACTTTAAAACAGGAGAAGCGAATCTAGAAACTTGTGTGGAGCGATTGCGAGAAGCGCTCGACCTTTATGTGAATCAAATTGGAGAATTAGTTCAATCTATGATGCCAAAGGCTTCAAATGAAGCGGCAAGTTCAACTGATTTACCTCCGATTGAGCGACAACAGCTCACCTACTTTAAAAAACGTTTAGATGCGCTGCTATCGGGCACATTTGGGGCTAAGAGTGAACGCGCGATCGCTGCTGGCAAACTCAAGCCCAGCCTATTAGAAATTGCCGAAATATTTGACCGTACTAGCACGACCTATCAAGAAATTGAAGGTGCCTACCAAGATATTGCCGCCGCTTATCAAGCAGGTGCAAAACCAAAAGAACTTGAGCCTTTTCTGAAAGAACTCACCAGTAAAATTAGTGCGCTGATAGGCACCCAAAATAACGATCTGCCCGCAATATCCAACGAACCCACTAATGTTGCTGCCGCAGAAATAACGATTCCTACCTTAGCGATCGCTGAACTGCCATCTCCCCGTGATTCAATGGCTGACCCAGTGCCATCAGACCCAGACTCTGATGTAGACTCTGGCGCTACTCCGATCCACATCACAGAGATTCCGCCATTCTCTCCGGGCGCTGCTCCGCCTATCAGCCGGATTCCCCCCGCTATTTCAGAACCACCCATCATTTCCCCCACATCCACGACCGATCAGGGTGAATTTCCTCAATCACTAAATCCCAAGGCGATCCGCGCCAGCGAAACAGATCCATCAATTGCCCCGGTAATGAGTCAATTCACCAAAGATGATTTACTCAAAACGGAATATCAAGCTTATGTAGAAACTGCACTAAGTAGCCTATCTCCAGCAGAACAAAAAGCCTACCAACAAGCCTATAGAGGCTGGAAAATCCATCAGCAAATCGTGTTAAAAGTCACGATCGATCTTGCCGAACAGCTTCAGATTAAAGACTGCTTATTTAATCGTCAAAATCAATCTGTGACTGTTCAACAGCTTCAATCAGAGCATCGGCTTGATCGCACAGATAAGTATGTCATCCAACCTTCGCAACCGCTTGACCCACCACCCCTGTCGGATTATGTCAAATATTCTTTAGGTAAGCTCTTCAATGAAGAGCGGCAATTACTCGTTAACACCGCTCTAAATAAGCTGACGCTGGAGCAGCGCAAAATCTATCGCAACTATCAGTCTTACGATCAAATTCAGGATTTGCTGAGCCGGGTTCCATCAGCCGTCAAACAAAGTTTGGCAATCTTAGCCAGACGTGCCCAGACAAAAGTGCAAGAAACCGAAAAGCAGATTAACCAATTTAGAAATGAGGTATCGGTTTGGTTCGATCGCTCGATGAATCGGGCATCCGGCGTTTACAAACGAAATGCCAAGGGCGTTGCCATCATGATTGGTTTCAGCATTGCTTTGCTCTCGAATGCAGACACGTTTCATATCATTGGACGGCTATCAGGAGATGGAGATCTACGCCAGGTGATCACCCAGCGGGCTGCCAATTTGACTCAAAGCTCAGCGATCAATAACCCTAACCAACGCGAAATTACTAAAGAAGATTTACGGGTGCTTAAACAGGAAACTGATGCAGTTTTGCAAGAAATCGCCTTTCCGATTCAATGGACTCCTGCCAACTTGACCCAGCAGTTTGGTTGTATAGCTCCTAACCCGCCCCAGACTAGCAATACTCCCAATGCTGCACCGAGCGCGTTGAACAACCAGACTGGCAATACTCGCGCCCAGTCCACTGTTGCACCGAGCGACTTGAACAAATGGAGCAGCTTTTATAGCGCTTGTTTGTCGCCGGATCGAGCCAAGAATAACAAGAATAACGAGGATAACTTTGATCTGTCGCTATTTGGCGAGGTTGTGCTGAAGCGGCTCTCGACTCTCGCTCGGATCTTGCTGGGCTGGTTGGTGACTGGAGTTGCGATCGCTATGGGTGCGCCATTCTGGTTTGACTTAATGAGTAAGCTGATGAATGTCCGCAATACCGGCACAAAACCTGCTTCCATATCAGAAAAGGAACCGCCAAAGTAAGTGATTATAAAGCTCAATTGGCAATTTCAAGGGATTGTTTGACGGCTGAAAATTAGTGGCGGTTTCACGGGAGATGCGATCGGGCTGCTGCCACTGAAAGCCAATTGATAGACACCCTCTCATCGTGGGTACTTTATCTCCTCTAACGCCTCACTGCTCTCAAGCTATTTTCTCAGCATAAAACTGTTATTACTCTTGCTGCTTTACACTTCCAACACCCTTAGAACCCATCTTTGCGAGATGTTAACTTAATGCTTTTTAATAACTATTGTTTATCTAACTAAACAGAAGAACTAAAGTTGAGCTTATCTTAAATGATCTGAATCCTGATATGATTCAGTCAAGATGCATTCTTACTCATCAGACCCATTGAGCTTAAACTCTTTGCTCTAGGGTCTTCTAGAGTTTTAGTGGGTTACTTCTCTAGTTGCATGTGGGCAAGTGCCAAGCTTCCCAAGACTTCACTCAGTGATGTCCAGTTTTTTTGGTGTTTTGCAATTTGTCCAGCGGTTTCTCCATAGGAGAGTCGCAAGGTTTTTTTAGATTCAGTTTACAGGAAGGGAGATTTATGTCTTACGCGCAAACTAGAACCCAGGCAAAAACTGGGTACAAGGCTGGGGTACAGGATTACCGCTTGACGTACTACACCCCAGACTACACGCCCAAGGATACGGATATCTTGGCAGCATTTCGGGTCACGCCTCAGCCTGGAGTTCCTTATGAAGAAGCAGCGGCAGCAGTAGCGGCTGAGTCTTCTACGGGAACCTGGACGACGGTTTGGACTGATTTGCTGACCGACCTCGATCGCTACAAAGGTCGTTGCTATGACATCGAACCCGTTCCTGGTGAAGATAATCAGTTCATTGCTTACATTGCCTATCCTTTAGATTTGTTTGAAGAAGGCTCTGTAACCAACCTGTTAACTTCCCTTGTGGGTAACGTGTTTGGCTTCAAAGCGCTGAAAGCTCTCCGTTTGGAAGATTTGCGGGTTCCTGTTGCTTACCTGAAGACATTCCAAGGTCCTCCTCATGGAATTCAGGTTGAGCGCGACAAGATCAACAAGTATGGTCGTCCGTTGTTGGGTTGCACCATTAAGCCCAAGTTGGGTCTATCGGCGAAGAACTACGGTCGTGCCGTTTACGAATGTTTGCGTGGCGGCTTGGATTTCACCAAAGATGATGAAAACATCAACTCCCAGCCTTTCCAACGGTGGCGCGATCGCTTCCTGTTCGTAGCTGATGCTATCCATAAAGCTCAAGCTGAAACCGGTGAAATTAAAGGTCACTACCTCAACGTTACTGCTCCAACTTGTGAAGAAATGCTGGAACGGGCTGAGTATGCCAAAGAACTCAAAATGCCCATCGTCATGCATGACTTCTTAACCGCTGGCTTCACCGCCAACACCACCTTGTCAAAATGGTGCCGCGCTAACGGAATCTTGCTGCACATTCACCGCGCCATGCATGCCGTCATCGATCGCCAAAAGAACCACGG
>JBBSCL010000261.1:0-5227 GCA_038250345.1 Leptolyngbyales cyanobacterium | reverse complement strand
GCACTGGATTAATGGATAGCGCCATTTCGATCGCCGACCAAACCCAAATCATAGAAATTTTGGCACCTTACAAACAGCAAGGCATACTATTCCACGCGCTGAAAACCCGCAATGCTGGCTCCCGCAGCTTTGTCACTTTTCATGTGTTGGTGCCCGGAGAATGGAGCGTACACACCGGACACGATCTTTGCGAGGAGATCGAATTGGCAATCATTCGAGCGTTGCCGGGAACCTTCGTCATGACCCATTTAGAACCACAAGAGGATGCTAGCTCTTGGCTGGATCAGGATCTCGATCGCGCGCCTCAGGGCATCGATCCAATATCCTCTTTATAGCCCCAATCATGGCACTATGTTACTTTCCTATAAATGGCGCAAAGCCGACTAGGCTTGAAAATCTTTGCTTTGAACATGAAGTTGGGCGGCACGTTGATGATCAGATGATCGGTGGAAGCGTGGAAGGGTTCAAATTCAGCAGGCATTCCTTTGGGCGTGGTGGTGGTGTAAGGAACGGGCTGAAACAAAAGTTGGGTGAACTCAGCCGATGAACAGCCAGCCGTTTGAGCAATTTCTTGCAAAAAGGTCTCCGCAGTCAAAAAGGTAAACAAGGCGGCTTTCGCATCGGGTTCTAAAGAAAAGCTGCTGTCGAAATGCTCAATGATTTTAAGCGCCATACAAAAATAAAAGATGTGAATTAGGGCTGAGGTGGAGTAGTCGCTTCGGGCAGGGTTTGCCCAAGCCGGGGTTCGGTGCCTGCCATTAGCCGCTGAATATTGGTGCGGTGTCGCCAGATTACATAAACGCCGCCTGCAATGCCAAATAGTAGGTAGGGCATAGGCTGACCCGTTGCGACCATTAGCCCAGAAACCGCGATCGCGCCCATAATTGAGCTAATCGACACAATTCGCGTCACGCCCAAAACTGTCAAAAATACCGCCAATGTGCCCAATCCCACAATCCAGTTCAGCGCCAACAACACGCCTAAACTGGTTGCCACCGATTTTCCTCCGGTAAAGTTGAGAAATAACGATTTACTGTGACCCAATAGCGCCAGCATTCCCGCCAAAGTAATGATCCAGGGCAGCCACACCGCCGGATCAACAGTCATGGGAATCAACGGCTGAACAAATTCAGACGTATACAGCCAGCGAAACAGGGCGATCGCGGCTGATCCTTTAAGAATATCCACCAGCAGCACAATCAGCGCGGGCAGTTTGCCAACCGTCCTCAATACATTCGTCGCCCCGGTGGAGCCAGATCCTTGCTCTCGAATGTCAAATCCTTTGACCAGACGACCCGCCCAATAGCCACTGGGCAACGATCCCAGCAGGTAGGCAACTAGCAAAAATAAACCGTTGAGCGTCAGCCAAAGAAACATAGGGAGGTTTGGAGTTAGGAGCGTTTTTCTGAGGAAAACTTACCCGATATTATCCCGTTCTGGCTCCGAGTTCCTAACCCTCGCTATTAAATTTAGTAGTTAGAGTAACTAGGAGCCTGAGGATTGGGGGCAAAGGCTAGCCAGAGTGGATATTGCAGCAGGGTGAGATCAATTTGCTCTTCGGTTTCGTCGATTACCACGAGGGGGAGCAAGCCATCTTTGACCATGCGATCGGCTTTTTGAGACAGCACGAAGGCATCTTCAAACAATGCCGCGCCGCGATCGGGTCCAAAATCACTGCGAGTAATGCCCAAGCAGTCTTGTAAGCCTCTGCGCCATTCGCCCAGTCGTTCGGGAGAATCGGCTAAGACTAACGTAGTTTGGCGATCGCCATATAGCTCTTGCAGCACCGAAACAATGGCGGAAGTAATCAAAATATTTTGCAATCGACTGCCCATAGTGCGAAGGGCACCCCGCCCACCCTGGGTAAAAAACCAGTTAGAAACTCGTTCTGCATGGATCGGCTCAAAGGTGCGCCGTAGCTGCCAAGGAGAACCATAATAATCTGGGCGACTGCGATATTGATCAATCAAACTGCGAATCTTTTTCGTTTGACCTTGAAAGCTTTCATCGGCAAATTTGGGCGTAGGAGTTTGGGGAGTCACCGCCACCACGGCAATAGGGACAGGAGGCTTTTCCGGTTCTTTGAACTTGGTTAGCTCAAGCTGGTCGGCGGCAAGCGCTAAATCTTGGAGGCTGCCAACCAAGTATTCTTTGAAGCTTTGTACTCGAATGGCAAGATCTTGAGAGGTTCCAGCAAACGTGGTTCGCATTTCAGCCCGAATCCGTTCTTGGCGGCGCTCTAGCTGTTCTACGGTGATTTGCAAATCTCGCTTCCGCTGTTCCAGTTCTTTCAAGCCCTCTTGGAGCAATGACGCGATCGCCGCTTGAGTCGCCGTCATCTGCCCTTGCAATTCAGACTTCGTGGCTTGCAACTGAGCAATATTTTGCTGCAATGCCTTTTCCTGCCGCTGCAACTCTGCGATCCGCTGCTCCAAATCCACCGGGGCGACTCCGCCAAACGGCACTTTGGCAATTACAGTATTCTCAGGCACTGGTTCAGCCGTTTCATTCCCGCCCGGTAAAGCGGTGACTTCTTGATCGATCAGCGATCGCATAGAGGCTTCCTGAATCCCCAGTGATTCTTCGGTTTTTGCAGTGTCAAGGGGGAATTCATTGGGAGTCATAACCAGTTTATGTTGTAGTAAAGGGAAAAAGCAAAGGTTAGGGAGTAGCGCTAGGAAATGCGAGGACAGCGGGCTTCCAGGCAAGTTTGTAACATTTTAGGGTCAAACAAAACTGGCAGAAAGTGAATGCTGTTGACTTCTTTAAAATAAAACAAGATGGGAACCGGAGTCCAAAATATGCGCCAGTTTTGCCACTCTTGATAGGGAAAGCGCCGGATCAAGCTTTCGCCCCGATAAATATCTAAATCAGATGGGGTGAACCGCAGCCTTAAAGTAGCCGCCTGAATAAACAGAAACAGACCAAAAACGGCGATCGCGCCACTCACCCAAACCTGCACCCAAAGCAGCGGTAGCGCTAAAAGTATCAAACCACTGGGCACCCAAAAACTGGGTAAGAGTTCAACTGTTGAGTTAGAGATTGGAGAAGGAACAGTCGTCACGGTAATCACAATTTGTATAGATTGACTCTTTTATTGTATGGGGTCGCCCAGATGTCAGCAGGCAGAAGATCGCCAAGTTACATTCCAGTAATTGTAGAAGTGCCCAAGCCCTGAAACATCACCCAAGATAGGAGAAAATCGCTAATAAAAATCGCCAGCAGAGAGGTGACTACAGCGGTCGTAGTAGATTGCCCCACGCCTTTTGCTCCTCCCGTAGTCGTTAGCCCCCAGCTACAGCCAATCACCGCGATCATTGCCCCAAAAACGAGAGATTTAATCGGGGCACTAAATAAATCCCATAGCCTGAGAAAATTTTGGATTGACTCCAAAAATAAGGTTTGCGAAATCCCGTATACGTTGGTTGCCACCAGATAGCCGCTGCCCAAACCGATGAATAACGAAAAAACCGTCAGCAGCGGCAACATAATGCAACAGGCAATCACTCGTGGAATGACCAAATACTCAATTGGGTCTGTTTTGAGGACATACAGCGCATCAATTTGTTCGCTAACGCGCATGGTTCCTAGTTCGGCTGCAAACGCTGACCCGATCCGACCTGCCACCACGACGGCGGTGAGTACGGGAGACAACTCGCGACTGAGCGCGATCGCCAATACCCCGCCTACTGCACTTTCTGCACCCAAATTAATAAATTCTCTAGAGACCTGAATGGTGAAGACTAAGCCGATACAAATGGCAGTTATCAACACAATTAATAAAGAAGCAGGACCCGCGATCGCCATTTGCTCTAGCGTGTTGCGGCGATGAATCCGCCCGGTGAATAGACGAACGAACACTTGCCCACCGAGCAAGACTGCTGCCAAAAGCCGTTGACTCCAAATCCATAAACTAGAAATAGAACCCGTTTCACTCACTGAAAGGACTGAGCCAATAACCTCCTGTCAGAATAGCTGAATTATGACGCACTGAGGATAGGGATCGTTTATTTGCTAAACCTTGAATTGGGATAAATAGCATCAAGGAGTTTCTTATGGGGGGCGAAATCTTCGACTAATTGCTTGAAACTATTAGTCTACGTTAGTATGTCTGCGTACTGTAGACTCATCGGCTCTTAGTCTGTTATCTCGCCGTAACTAAAAACACAACATAGGCAAAGCCTACTGGTGATGAGCTTCCATATAGGCTCGTAACAATTGATTGATCTGGGTTTGATAGCCCCGACCCTGAGACTTAAACCACTCTAATACATCGCTATCAATGCGAAGCGTCACTTGAGCTTTGGATTTTGCAGCCGGTAAACCCCGTCGCACTACTGCCTTAGCAAACAATTCTGGTGTAATTTCTGGGGAATCTGATAAATCAATATCTTCATCGCTCATCGCATCCAATCGTTGCCAATCAGTTTGAGAGTTGCTCGAAGTAGATTCGTTGTTCATATTTCGTCGCTTTTCTTGCAGAAGTAATTCGGGTACAATCCTCGCGTTCAGTATGTACAACAGCAATTACTCGCTCTTGCAATAAACCAAATGTGACAAAACGCTGCTCTCCGTAACTGTAGCGATCGTCCTCAACTGTTAAAACGTCTCCATCAAATACAGCCAGGATGTCGATAAAATCAATGCCATGCTTCAGAAGATTTGCAAGAAGCTTTGTTTCATCCCATTTATATTCCATCATTGAACGACCCTTACAATGATCGATCGTAGTTGCAAATTGTAGTTACGACTATTACTAAATCAAATACCAGCGATCGCCCCACTCGATCATTTCAATAGCTGCCTCTACAATTGCGGCAACGTCTCACCTCAGAATCTTTTCCTTTATGACTATTGGCATTTGGATATTGGGCGATCAACTGTGGGCAGGTCAAGCGGCGCTCAAGAGTGGTGTTGACCCAGCGCAGACTCCAGTAATTTTGATCGAATCATTGCAGCACGTGCAGCAGCGCCCTTATCACAAGCAAAAGCTGGTGTTGGTGTGGTCGGCAATGCGCCACTTTGCCGAGGATCTAAGACAAGATGGCTGGTCGGTGACTTATTACGAGCTAGCTCAAAACTTCGAGGCACCTCTACGCGAATGGGTGACGAAGTATCAGATTACTGAAATGCGGGTGATGGAGCCGAGCGATCGCCCCTTTGCTGACCTGCTGCGATCGCTCGATCTACCTTGTCCAATCACCCTCATCCCCAACAATCGCTTCCT
>JBBSCL010000260.1:0-5243 GCA_038250345.1 Leptolyngbyales cyanobacterium | reverse complement strand
GAGCTATTGTCCTTAGAAGAACTGGGTCGCCCCCGAATTGATGTCGTTGTCAACTGCTCTGGTGTGTTTCGTGATTTATTCATCAACCAAATGGCACTGCTCGATCGCGCCGTCAAAATGGCAGCCGAAGCTGACGAGCCACTGGAAATGAACTTCGTCCGCAAACACGCTCTCAAGCAAGCCGAAGACATGGGCATTAACCTGCGTCAAGCCGCTACCCGCGTCTTCTCCAATGCCTCCGGCTCTTACTCCAGCAACATCAACCTGGCGGTGGAGAATGGCACCTGGGAAAATGAGCAGGAACTGCAAAACATGTACCTGGCGCGGAAAGGCTTCGCGTTCTCATCCGATAATCCCGGCATGATGGATCAAAGCGAAGACCTGTTCAAAGCGGCACTCAAAACCGCCGATGTCACCTTCCAAAACCTGGACTCCTCGGAGATTTCCCTCACCGATGTCTCCCACTACTACGACTCTGACCCGACCAAAATCGTCGCCAGTCTGCGGGATGACGGCAAAAAGCCCACTGCTTACATGGCAGACACCACGACCGCTAACGCCCAAATCCGCACCCTGTCGGAAACCGTGCGACTCGACTCGCGTACCAAGTTACTCAACCCTAAATGGTACGAAGGAATGCTCTCCCACGGCTATGAAGGGGTGCGGGAATTGTCGAAGCGGCTGGTGAACACAATGGGCTGGTCTGCTACCGCCGATGCTGTGGATAACTGGGTCTATGAAGACACCAACACCACGTTCTTTAAAGATGAAGAAATGAGCAAACGGCTGATGGATCTCAACCCGAACTCGTTCCGTAAAATGGTGACGACGCTGCTAGAAGCGAATGGACGCGGCTACTGGGAAACCAGCGAGGAAAACCTCGACAAACTCCGCGAACTGTATCAACAAGTCGAAGACCGGATTGAAGGAATCGAATAATTTCTAAAATTCTGAGGGTGAGTGCAATGCTCACCCTTTTTTTGTGCAGTCGAGGAGCGTGTTTCGTCCAACAAAATTAAAATTAGACTTTGCTGCTCTTGATTGCTTTTGATTGAGCCGCAGCTTGATGGTTGCTGTCTGCCAGAATTAAGCCAAAGGTTCCAGAGCAGGCGATCGCCCGTTGATCTCAACCGTTGCCTACAAAATTTTTCAGGGTTTTAGGATCGAGTGGACTGCCCTAATCCCTATTCTCTACTCTAGATCCTGCCCTTGACCCAACGGAAAGATTGCCTTCACACAGGTCAATTGATTAGGGACGCTTTCAATCATTAACTGTCCACCGTAGAGCGTGAGTAGCCGGTGAGCGATCGCCAGTCCTAGTCCTACGCCTTGCTGTTCATAATATTGCCGCTCGAATTGCACATAAGCACCGATACTGGCAATTTGTGATTTGGTCATGCCGCGCCCTTGATTGATGATGTCTACCTGATAGGCGCTGTGGTTTGGGTGGCTTAAAATTTGAACGGGCGTACCTTTTTCCGAAAACTTGAAGGCGTTGTCAATCAGTTCAGTCATCACCTTTTCCACTTCAAAGTGAGGACAGGCAAGAATAGCATTGCTCAGGTCTACTTGCAAATCGGCGGCGCGATCGCGGTGTCGAGCCAACTTCGTAGCAATTCCTATAATTAGATTGCAAGGCTCGTAGGTTTCGCCCAGCGGCAGAGTCTGCGATCGCTCCTGATCACGCAGGATGAGTTCTAGCTTGGTATACAGCAAAAAGTTTTGGACTAGGCGATAGAGTTTTTTAGTACCCGATTGAATCGTTTGGGCAATTTCTAAAATTTCTTCTGAGGTTGCTTCATCGGCAATGTCACACAACAATTCTGCTGAGGTGAGAATGGCAGTCAGGGGGGTGCGAAACTCGTGGGGCAGGGAGAGTGAAATGCTGCTACGCAGGTTATTCAACTCTTTTGCAGATTGAGTTTGCAGAGCAGCGTGTTTGGCAAGGCGGGTGGCGATCGCCGCCAACAACTGTTCAGTTGTGCAGGGCTTGATCAGGTAATCATCGGCTCCTTGGGTCATCCCGTGGCGCACACTTGACTGGGTGGCGTTGGCAGTCAAAAAGATGAATGGAATAGTTGCAGTAATCGGGTTCTGCTGAAGGGTGTGCAGCACTTGGTAGCCATCCATTTCTGGCATTTGCAGATCACACAAAATCGCATTGGGGGCGTGTTGTTCAGCCATCAGCACCCCGCTAGCGCCATTACTTGCCGCGATCGCCTGAAATCCCTCAATCTCCAACAAATCTTTGAGAGATTCGCGCACTGCCGCATCATCATCAATCACCAAAATTGTCGTCATGATAATGTGCCCAAAGTGAAAACCATAAAATTAGATAATTGTTTTCTTACCCTCGTGCCCCGACCCCTCTTCCCTGCCTTGGGAGAAGGGGAGCAAGAGTTTCTCAAAGTCTCTCTCCCGATTTGGAAGAGGGATTTAGGGTGAGGGGATTGGGAAAGCTGCATATTACGTTACATCTACCTCTACTTAAAGATAATAAGAAAGAAAATGGGGACAATAAGAGAAGATGGCACGACGCGATCCGCTAACCGCCCTGACTTCTGCTCCTGCATTTTATTAGTAGCGTGGCTATCTATCATTCACCCTTTTGAGTTATGACCAAATTTTTGCGTTCCGAAAGTGAAACCCCTGATTATGCCGCGATCGCCGATTCTGTGTCTGTCCTGCAAACTCAAAATACCGCATTGCAGACAGAATTAGCGCAGTGTCGTCAAGAGTTAGCGGCAGCAAAAACGGCTGATCGCACTTTAGCAGCATCCTTAAGCGACTTGAACAACGGGATCACCAATCGCGATCGCGTTAAAGCGGAACATTTGCCAATCGAAGCCGCTTTGTGTCAAAGCGAGGAATGGCTGAAACTGACTATTGACTTAAATCAGATTGGCTTGTGGCATCGTGATTTTGCCACGGGCAGCCTCACCTGGAATCACAATAACTATCGGCTATTAGGTTATGACCCCGGCGAAGTAGAACCCAACTATCAGCAGTGGAAAGCGAGAGTTCATGGTGAAGATCTTGAACGGGTCAAACATGCCAATGACTACGCCATTCAAAACCATACAGACTACGAGACAGAATATCGAGTGATTCATCTGGATGGCAGCACCCACTGGCTGACCAATATCGGGCGCTGCATTTATGACTCAGTAGGGCAGCCCGTGCGGATGTTGGGAGTTGCGATCGACATTACTGAGCGGAAAGTAATTGAACAGGACTTACGCAAATCAACCAAAATTTGCCCCCCAACCCCCAATTCTGGGGGAGCTAGAGATCAAAGTCCCCCAGAATTGGGGGATTTAGGGGGCGAGTGCGTAAGTCCTATTGAAGAAGCATTTCACGATCTTAATCGTGATTTAAAGCGCCATGTACAAGCGCAAACCCAGCAACTGAGAGCTTCGGAAGCTAGCCTCCGCCAACAAGAGCAAGAATTTCGCACCCTAGCCGAAAACTCCCCTGATGGCATCTTTCGATTTGATCTAGCGTTTCGCTATCTATACCTCAACCCTGCGGCTGAAAAGACTTTGAGACTGCCGCGATCGCTCGTGTTAGGCAAACGCGATCGCGAATTGAACCTGCCAACCGAGTCCGTCGCATTTTGGGAGCAAACGCTGCAAACGGTAGTGCAAAACCAAACACTCCTGACGGTTGAGTTTTCTACCCCAGCGCCCAACGGGAGGCACTGGTTTCAATCTCATAACATTCCTGAATTTGATGCCAGTGGCAACCTCGTATCCATTTTGGTAATCGAGCGCGAGATCACGACCCTGAAGCAAACCGAAACAGCGTTACGCCAAAGTGAACAGCGGTTTCAACGATTAGCCGTGAATATTCCGGGCATCATTTTTCAGTTTCGCGTAGACACCAATGGTATTCGCACCTTTCCCTACATCAGCCCTCAGTTTGAAGCCCTGTTTGGCATCTCAGCCGCAGTAGCTCAGCGAGATGCAGAAGTTTTATTCAATTGTTGCCATCCTGATGATCGCGCTTCGCTTGAAGCCTCTGTGGTTGAGTCCTTCAGCACGTTGAATCCGTGGCAGTGGGAAGGGCGCTTCATTACACCATCTGGGCAAATTATCTGGCTTCAAGGTGCCTCTAAGCCAGAGCTACAGCCCAATGGCAACATGCTGTGGGATGGCATTTTGATGGATGTGAGCGATCGCAAACGTGGCGAAATTGCACAGCAGCAAACCAAAGCAGCCCTACACCAGAGTGAGTCACGCTTCCAACGGCTGTTAGCCAACCTTCCTGGAGTCATCTATCAATTCCGCGTTGCCACCGATGGCACGCAAGTTTTTTCTTATATCAGCAGCTATTTTGAGCAACTATATGAAATTCCCGTAGAAGCCGTTCTACAGGATGCAAATGTTTTTCTCAACTGCTGTCATCCTGACGATCGCGCCAGCCTAGAAGCTTCCATCGCTGTCTCCTACAAAACCTTGCAGCCGTGGATATGGGAAGGACGATTTGTGACTCCTTCCGGGCGAACCATTTGGATTCAAGCAGCCTCTAACCCAGAGCTACAGCCTAACGACGATGTGGTGTGGGATGGAATGGTGATTGATATTAGCGATCGCAAACGCAGCGAAGCCGAACGCCTGCAAGCAGTGGAGGCGTTGCGCTATAGCGAAGAACAATTACGCGCTATTTTTGATAATGCACCGATCGCCATCTCCCTTGTCGATATCCATAGTTACGACATCGTGACGAGCAACTCGGCACAGCGTCAGCTATTAGGCTATAGCGACGAAGAACTTGCCAAGATGACGTTCATCGATTTCACCCACCCCGATGATGTTTCAACTGATATTGATCAACTCCAACAGTTGATTGCAGGCAGTCAATCTCGGTTTCAAATGGAAAAGCGATTTATCACAAAAAATGGTGACATCGTTTTGACTGATCTGATCGTTACCCTAATTTGCGATCGCGATGGCAACCCCCGCTACAGCTTGGGCATGTTTCAAGACATCACCGCAGCCAAGCAGCGTGAACTGGAACGGCAACAAGCAGAAGCATCCCTACGCCAAAGTGAGGAGCAGTTTCGCGCTTTTTTTGAAAACTCACCGATCGCGATCGGGCTTGCCACCCTAGATGACCATTGCATGGTTCGCACCAACGCGAAGTATCAAGAAATGCTGGGCTACAGCGACCCCGAACTCTGCCAAATGACATTCATGGATCTGACTCATCCCGATGATATTGCTGCCGACCTGTCGCTGTTT
>JBBSCL010000259.1:0-5251 GCA_038250345.1 Leptolyngbyales cyanobacterium | reverse complement strand
TGGTGCTAATGATGGTGCCAATAATCGATTCAGGGATGCCGACCATAAAATTTAACCCCAAAGTGCAAAGTCGCGTTGTTCTGACGCTGGTAACTAAAAAGACGATAACCCATAAAGCTCATGAGCTTCGTTAAACACGAACCCTCGCTGCTGCTGCTACCTCAGCTTTAATCTACTGGCATAGCAACATCAGAAGTTGGTACAAGCAATTTGTGTCGCTGCAAAGCGTGCGCATACTTCACAAAGAAACCATGCTCACACTTTGCAGACTCCGCCTTCTCTATTTGAGAAATTCCATTTTCTGGCGTTGATTAGCATTCTGTACGGCTTGCACCGCATTTAACCAAGCTGCTTGCAACGCTTGCAGGCGCTCTAGCTCGGCAAACTCTGGCCAAACCTTGTTGCAAATGCTCGGCTCAACCAGGAATGACTCCCATGCATCCTGGATTTCCTTGTCATCCAAAACAAGATCGACAAACTCAGTTGCTTTCGCATACCGAAGACTACTGGGTTTGCTCAGCCATCGCTGCAAGGTTTGCTCACACTGCCGCATCGCCTGTTGATTAAGCACTTTGAGTTGCTCATGAATCGCTTCATCATCTAGCTTAAAGAACGAACTCGTCGCGGCTGTTGCTAACTGATCAACTGCTCCAACAGCTTGCTTGACTAGGTCTGGATTGAGATTGAGTGGTAATCCACCTACCGTTGCAGATACAGCTCCCATCGCTTGAACCGCGTGCGCCACCCTTTCGGCTAACTCACGTCGCAGTACCAATTCATCTGGATCAAGAATTTCACCTAAATCTTTCTGAATTTCATCGCAAATCAAATCGCCGCAGGCAACATTAAAATTCACCATCTGTTGGAATCCCACCTGTAAGGGGTTGTTTTGAGCGGCCAACAAGCTAGTCATCACCTCAAGAAAGTCAGAACCTTTGAGTGGAGTCAATCCTTTCAACTTCACTTGATCTAGTAAAGTCTGAGCAACCCTAACTTTCAGCTTATTAGTAGCCTGCTGAAATCCTGCATCTAATGCGGAAAAGTGCTTCGATAGTTTAGCTCTGAGTTCAGCCACGTACATACAGTAAGCCGCTTTGTAGGAGCCATGACAAATCGGGCCAATGCGGCGAGTTTTAATCTCCGCTGTTTCAGGAATGCCTGTGTTACGTTCGTACTCATCCAACACTTTTTTCACAGCCCTTTGGAAATCCTCGTCATCTTGTCCCTTTTCTTGTTCCAGCTCCTCAACTAGATCTCTTAGCCCAGTTGAGAGATCTTGCATAAACTGCTTAAAGAGCCGACGGAATAGGTGATGCTTCTGAGTAGCAGCACTTGACATCGAGTTAATTTGACTGAGTTCTTGATCCAGGGTGGCTTGGAGGGTAAGCAAACTCGCTTGACAAGTTTTAACATACTGTTCCTCTAGGTTGAGGATTTCTTGGTCAAGGTATTGCAGCACCCGATCCAGCACAGCACTGGCTTCCTGCGCACTAGTACAATCGGCAATCCTGCACTCCACAACCTTCATTGTGCCCAAATCGAGTTGCATGCTTTGACAAGCCTGGAGATTATACCCATCGCTTTGATTATTCATCACCATGAATGACCGAGCGGCCAAATTGGGCAAAGCTTTATCAGCTAAATCGTATAGGGCCAGATCCTCTTTTTCCCATTGATAACCCTTACCATCAGGACGCCGGAGAAATAAAACTGCATCCACCTGTCGCCCCAAAGTTTCCAGAATCAATTGACCGTCACCGAGGCGAGTATCACCCATCCCAGGAACATCGATCAGTCCTAATTTACTCACACCAGAATGCTTGAAGCGGCACCGAATCTCTACTTCCCGCACAGCCAAGTGACTAAACGTGGTCAGCCGTCGGTGAGCATCCCGTTTCTGCACTACATAGACAGGAATCTCTTCCTTCGGAATATTAATTGTGTTGCCCTTCAGCAGCCCCCGATACTGCGGTAAATTTTGGTAATAGTCCTTTTCCAAATGCTCATGCATGGCTTCTTTCACCGTGCTATCTGTGGGTCTCATTGGTAGTGGTAAACTGGCGAATGCGTCTAGGTCAGCCGGGGAATTAATGTCGAAAGCAGCATAGTAAGGCTCGATCACTTCTTGCATAAAGGAAGATTCCGAGTGGAAGGTAACGCTAACTTCTGTTTCTCCCTCGTGATGGTAAATCTTACTCCGCACGGCTGTACAAGCGCCTCCCTGATAGGCGGGAATTTCGGCGTTGTCTAAGCCACTCAATTGTTGCAGAAAAGTACTTTTCCCCTGGCGCATCCGCCCGACAACGCCGATGTTGAGCGTAGGGCGAGACAGGCGACTAATTAGATTATCTAACCGATCGCGCTCTGCCTGAATTTGAAACGCTAATTGCATTAGATCAATTTGCCCTAAGGTGTCTCTGGCATCAAGTGCAGCAGGACTATTCTTGAATCTTTGGTAGTGCTGTCCCAAATTTAAGACCTTTTGCAACAGGTCTACCAGATGGGCATGAACGGGTTGAACTTTCAGCGCTAAGGATTGGCGCTTTTTGATGACTTGCTCGATGCGATCATTGAGTGGGGTTGGATTGTATTGGCTCATGTTCATGGAATTATCATCCTAAGCAATGGAAAAGATGGTATGAGAGCATCCAACAGATTAATTAGAAAATTTGCTGGATACCATAGTCAAGACAATGAAGTCGTGAATTAATGGACTCAGATCCGGTCTACGCCAATTAGCTGGCAAGCTGTTAACGAATTCGACGGGGGAAAAGCTAATGCAGATTGCCAATGATGACTATCGGTTAAATTCCAGACGGAATCCTGATCGGGACATTTCGGGGTGAAGCATAAAATTCTTCGGAGGCTTTGTGCACTTCCTCTTGCTCACATTGGTGAACCATTTCTTGGGACAACCAACGCATCAATGGGGCGTAGCACTTGTTTGCGACATAGCATTGATTACTGTTGATTCCGATCCATTGCAACCGGGGATTGCTTAACGCATCGAGCAAAATCCGGTAGCTAGTTGCAAAGGTTGTGTTGGCATTGCCTCTTAGCCGCTCATAGTCAATGAGACCTGTTTCAGGAGAAATCGCATTGTAGAACTCCTCTAAGAAAGCAGACCCTCTGCCTTTAAGTCGCAACGTAACGAGATTTACCCCGTCTCTAAGTCCAAGGGTTTCATCTTCCCGTGGGGTATCAAATGGTAAACGAGGCTGGCGAATGGCCTTCTCGATCGTAGCCCAACTACTTTTAACACCAATGATGATGGTGGCAATCAAATGGGAATGGGTTTCAAACGGGTCCTTGCGCTGGCGGGGTTCGATCGCCGTTCCCAACAGGATAATCATGCCATCAATCATGATTGCGATCGTGAGAGCGAAAACAGCCACTGGATCTTTCTGGCTGATTTTGTGAAAGGGCTCTAGGATTCGGATACTGCTAACTTTATCTATGTAAGTGCTCTCTTGCAGAATTGGGTTCGCCTTGAAATCACCGATCAAACGCTCCCGAGGAACCGTACTGAGCGCCTTGCGGTCTAGATCAAGAATCTTCTCGGGCGGCATTTTGTCTGTTTCGTACTTAAACAGTGGTTCGAGTCTCTCGACCAAGGGTTCTAGGGTAGCAACCTTATCTTCGGCAGCTCTGATTTTATTTTGTAGGCGTGTGGCTATTTCGCCATCCCCTTCTGTCCCTGGAATCCCATTGCCTTCGATTTCCTTTCGCTTTTGGGCTTCATAGGATTTAATTTGATTCTGAAGTTCACCAAGTTGGTTCTCTAGTGGCGTGTAGACCTCAGCAACAAGCTTCTGATGAGCCACAACCGCTGGATCGCGGAGGCTCTCTGATCGAACATTTGTGGTTAGAGTTCCGTAGTAGGCAAAGAAGCTTGTATATACACTCAGCGAGGCAAAGACGAATACGGCTACCCACTTTCGTACAGGAGTATGTCTAGCGGCTAGGCGCGACAGCAACAGAAATAGCATAGCTTGAATGGCAAAGCCGCTAAAAACGCCAACGCCTAACGGAAAAATTTGGGTTGCTCCCTGGATGGTGGTAATTCCACTGCCAATGTTGAGGATTAGCAGTGCCACAAACAGGAGCTTGTCATGTTGATGTAGTTTACTCATGGTGGATATCCTCATAGTGGCATGGCTACACTGATAGACAGGCAAAACAGCAATGCTTTTTTAGATAGACCGTTCGAGCATAGGTGCAATGATTTCCATGATGAGATCCTTGTTTTCATGGATGGTTAGATCGACGCAGGTTAGTTTCATTGACGCACCTTCTTAGGACATTTCCAGGCAAGAAAGTACCAACGTTAACCCCACTGCCTACGGCACCTCCCCTTGGCAAGAGGCTGCTACCGTGTATACACAAGTCCGGATTCGATGTGCACATCTCTTGAAACGCCTACTGTAAGCTACTTTGAGGAAGCGATGAATTCTCAATAGCACTTGCTTATTGAGATAAGCTCACGAAAGAATCGAGCTCGGAGCGGTGCCTTCCACAGCAGTTTTCTGATCGAGCGCGATGTGTATATGCAGTAGCCTTGGCAAGGGGAGGCTCGGAGGGGTAAAGATTTTAGACTGGTATACTTATTTATTTCAGGAAATCGCCTTGGATGTGCAGAGGGGTACACCTCTAACGATAGGGAATAGACAAACGCAGGCTTAAGAAACGGCTAGACCACACTGAGAAGCACTACCAGGGTGGGCAGCACGCTCTAGCCTGATGAATGGGGAGGGAGAAATCCCTTTTACCCCGATGCAAGGCATAGAGGCTATGCCACCAGGGTCGGTAGCCAAGGCATTTTTTATCTCAGTGTTTTGCTGTTTCATCGCTTTTGTTCCTTAGGCAATAAGCTGGCAGTCAAGGTATTGTCGTAGCATCTTTCCTCCTTGTGCCAAGATACAAAGGCGCAGAGAATGCGCCTTTGTATCTTGGCACAAGGAGGAGATTGGTCTTTAACCAGCGGCTGCCACCACGCTGAGAATCGCTACCAGAGTGGCACGCAGAAACTCCCATTTGCACCCAAGCTCACAGAGACGGGATTGTCCGTCTCCATGTAAAGTGATGCAGAGATGAGAATCTCCTCTTGTCGGTAGCAATTCGTTTTCAGTCATGGTTTTCGCTCCTTACGTAATTGACTTGTTGCGCACTAGCTAGCTGAATTAGCAACGATCCGTTTCCGGTCATGTTTTTTGCTCCTTACGCAGTTGGTTCGACAGGCATCTGGCTAGGA
>JBBSCL010000258.1:0-5254 GCA_038250345.1 Leptolyngbyales cyanobacterium | reverse complement strand
TCCTATGGCGCAGTTTCCCTTTAGCGGTTGGAAAGATAGCTTCTTTGGCGACCTGCATGGGCAAGGGCACCACGCCGTAGAGTTCTTCACCCAAACCAAGGTAGTGATAGAACGCTGGCATGGCTGGACACGTCAGTTTTAGGACAGAAAAGCCGCAAATCCATAAATCCATAAATCCATGTTGCCAACATCAGCGCCAAGGTCAAATTGAGCCAGTCAGCGATCGCTATAATGAGGCTATCTTGTCATACGTCAAGTTCCCATGATTGCCGTCCCCCAGACCGATAAAATGACTGCTGATGCATACCTAACTTGGGAAGCCCAGCAAGAAACTCGCCACGAGTATCTCGACGGGCAAATCCTTGCCATGAGCGGCGGCACCTTACCCCACAACCAACTGGCATTAAATCTATACAGTTCATTGCGTCCGCAACTCCAACCAAAAGGCTGTCGTGCCTTCGTTGCGGATGCCAAGGTCAACGTGACCAAGCTCAATGCCTACTTTTACCCCGATCTGGTGGTGAGTTGTCACCCCGAAGACCTCGCTGCCCAGGATGCCATCACTCATCCAACGCTGATTATCGAAGTCCTCTCACCCAGCACCCGCGACTATGACCGGGGCGATAAGTTTAAGTCCTATCGTGTTCTATCCAGCCTCCAAGAATATGTTCTGATCGATTCCAACCGAGTTGCTGTTGAATACTTTCGGCGTGGCGCAGGCCGGATGTGGCTTTACACTCTCTATGAGGCGGGCGAAACCTTAGTGCTGCAAAGTTTAGGGATTGAGGTTGCAGTTGATGCCATCTATGAAGGAGTGCGCCTTGACTTCAATCCCCCTGCTGGATCTGAAAACTAGCGCCTCTGAAAATTAGCTCCTTAGTCGCGATCGCCCACTGAAAACCTGCCAAACACCCGCTCACATAACATCTAACGAGAGATTGATGTTTGAACGCAATCTACTTCGTAATCAATCCTTCGTCGCGACTCTGTGATTGCTGGTAATAAACCGAACTAAAACAGGCGGTAATTACGTCGTTAGCGTGATTACTAAGCCTTTTACATTTCGTTACAGTAGAAAGATGAAGAAAACAACACTATTTAACTTAGATTGCTCAACCTATAGGAGAGGTCACGAGTATGAATAACAACATTCGTGTCGGCAACTTGTTTGGCATTCCCTTTTATGTCAACCCATCCTGGTTTTTGGTATTGGGGCTGGTCACACTCAGCTACGGCACTGGGTTGGCGGCGCAGTTTCCTATGTTGCCTGCTGGGGCTTCTTGGAGTCTGGGGTTTGTCACGGCACTCCTACTCTTTGGCTCGGTCTTAGCTCATGAGTTGGGACATAGCTTTGTGGCGCTAAAGCAGGGAATTGGCGTGAAATCGATCACCTTATTCTTGTTTGGCGGATTGGCGAGTTTGGAAAAAGAATCGGAAACCCCTGGAGATGCTTTTTGGGTAGCGATCGCGGGTCCTTTGGTCAGCCTATTGATTGCGGGTTTTGTAACGCTGATTGCAGCACTGACTGGAATTTCTGGTCCACTTGCCGCGATTTTGGGCGTGTTAGGTTCGGTGAATCTGGCGCTGGCACTGTTTAACCTGATTCCTGGGTTGCCGCTAGATGGTGGCAATATCTTGAAAGCGTTGGTCTGGAAGATTACGGGCAATCCCTATAAAGGCATGAAGTTTGCTGGACGGGTAGGTCAAGTGTTTGGCTGGCTAGCGATCGCGTCGGGTATCCTGCCCTTGGCGTTATTTGGCGCTGGCATCAACTTTTGGAACATCCTGATTGGCTGGTTCTTGCTACAAAACGCGGGTCAAGCTGCCCAGTATGGCACGGTGCAAGATAAGCTGGCAGGGCTGACGGCGGCGGATGCGGTGATTGGTGCTAGTCCGGTAGTGGCACAATCGTTGACCCTGCGCGAGTTTGCTGACCAACGGATTTTGGATGTGAAGAACTGGCGTAAGTTTCTAGTCACTGATGACGCTGGACAATTGGTTGGCGCGATCGCGGTTGATGACCTGAAAACCATTCCCAGTGCGCTGTGGTCAGAAACTCTGGTGCAAGCTTTAGTCACAACCATTGAGCCATCGTTAACGGTAGAAGGCGATCGCCCTTTATCAGAAGTGGTGCAACTGCTGGAAGAGCGTAAGCTAACGGCTTTGTCGGTGGTTCAACCCAACGGGATGTTGGTCGGTTTACTGGAAAAAACTGCCATTATCGACCTGCTAAAAAATGGGGTTTCACCCACTCCTGCATAAAACAAGCTGAAGAATAAATAGCCCAAGGGATGAAGAGTTTTAATTCTTTGTCCCTTTATTTTTGATCAGACTTTAGCAATAGTATGACTTACGCACTCGCCCCCTAAATCCCCCAATTCTGGGGGACTTTGATCTCTAGCTTCCCCAGAATTGGGGGTTGGGGGGCAAATTTCGGTTGATTTGCGTAAGTCCTGAATAGTATGAAATTGCCTTCTTTCAGTCCTCTCGTTCTCCACTCAATGATGATCCCTAAGACTAATCACTACTGGTTGCGAAATGCTCATGTGCCTGCTTCTCTCATCGCGCAAAGCCGCGATCGCTCATCTTCGGTAGCAGTCCGGGATGATTTGCTGCTAGTGGATATTGAAATTGTGGATGGCGCGATCGCCAACATCACCACGGCTGGAACTTCTACTCCATCAGATCATCCGGCTGTTGATCTACAAGGTGGCATGGTATTTCCCTGCTTTGTGGATATGCATACCCATCTCGATAAGGGGCACCTGTGGGAACGGGCACCGAATTTAACGGGAACCTTTGCCGATGCCCTGAAAACTATTGACCGCGATTCTAAATATTGGAATATCGAGGACGTTTATCGCCGAATGGAATTTGGCTTAAAGTGCAGCTATGCTCACGGCACAAAAGCGATTCGCACCCATCTCGACTCTGGCGGCAAATTGGCAGAGGTCACGTTAGCGGCATTTAGAGACTTGCGCGATCGCTGGGCAGATCGAATGATTGTGCAAGCGGTTTGTCTCGTTTCCCTAGAAGACTTTTTGACCCCCCAAGGTGAAAAGCTGGCAGACCAAATGGCAGAAATGGACGGAGTGTTGGGCGGTTTTGCCTCCATGAATCCAGAGATTGAACGGCAAATTGATCGCACTTTGGCGATCGCTCAAGACCGCAATCTAGATCTCGATCTGCATGTGGATGAAAATAACGATCCCCATTCCATCTGTCTTAAAATTGTGGCGGAAACGGCTTTGCGGCAGCGGTTTCAAAACCAAATTGTCTGTGGTCACTGCTGTAGTCTTGCCGTTCAGCCTACCGAAGAATCCGCGAAAACCATTGCCCTCGTCAAACAGGCAAACATTGGCATTGTCAGCTTGCCGATGTGCAATTTGTATCTGCAAGATCGCCAACCGGGGCATACCCCTCACTGGCGCGGCGTGACTTTACTACACGAATTGAAGCAGTCAGGCGTTCCGGTGGCGATCGCTAGTGATAATTGCCGCGATCCATTCCATGCGTTCGGCGACCATGATGCCTTGGAGGTGTTCGCGCTCTCTGCCAAAATTGCTCACCTCGATCGTCCTTACGGCGATTGGTGCCGCGCCGTTACGCTTACTCCTGCCGATCTGATGGGTCTGCCCACCGTTGGGCGGCTTGATGTTGGCTTGACCGCCGATCTCATCCTGTTCAAAGCGCGGCGTTATAGTGAATTGCTATCGCGATCGCAACATGATCGAGTGGTGTTACGAAACGGCATCGCGATCGATACCACATTGCCAGACTATGCCGAACTGGATGATTTGCAAAGCCACAATTGAGCCTAAGAGCGATCAACAAAGGCAGCAAATGTGACTAAGATAAGAAAAGTTTTTTATCGTAATTTTACCCAATGACTTCTACGAATTCTTCTTTAGAGACTGAAATCAAAAAACTACGTCAGGTGCGTCAAGGCTTCCTGCGGCTCCACAAAGCACTGCTTGATTCTGAGCGAGAAATCTATGAACAGCATTTTGGCAAGATCCAAACCAACGGTGATTTTTTTCAATTAGTGATTAGCCATGAATGGTTCGATTGGTTGCGTCCGATGTCTCAATTTATTGTGCAAGTTGATGAATTGTTAGATGACAAAGACGCGATCGCAGCTAGCCAAATTCATCACCTATTGCAACAAGCACAAGAATTACTAAAAGCCTCTGAACAGGGCACTCTTGCCGAACAGCGCTACGATCAGGCAATCCAACGCAGCCCTGACATTGCCTTTATGCATGGAGAAACTTTGAACTCGTTAAAGTGAACTCTAGTAGATTTTGTATTATTAAAATCATTGTTAAAGTATAACGGTTATCAGTCTCATTCGGCACAATAGCAGCAATGGGTAAACCACCCCCGCAAATCTTTGGTTGACACTTCTGTGAATGATATATCTAATGCCTTGAGCAAATCAGGGTATGTTCTTGCGCCAATCCGACGAAGAATGCTCTTAATTTTAGACTAACAGTTCTCAATAGGTGAAAAATCGGGCGAGTAAGGAGGTAGATAAATCAGGCGCGCCCCGGCTGCGGTGATGATGGCTTCGAGTTCCTTACTTTTATGAATTGAGCAGTTATCCATGATCACGACCGCGCTCTTCCAGAGATGAGGGATTAACTTTCGAGCGATAAACGCTTCAAAGGTCAGCCCATCGATAGACCCCAAAGCACTCCACTGAGTGAGCAGTCCGTTCAAGCTGACTGCGCCAATCACAGAGACATTTTTTCCTCTACGATTGGGGCGTTCCCCATAGGCTCGCTTCCCTTGTAGCGATCACGCACATCTGCGGATAAAAGAGAGATTCACCCCTGATTCATCCAAAAAGACGAGATTTTCGGGAGGAATCCCTTTCAAGCGGTGCCAGTACTCAAATCGGGCAAGTTGAACTTCGTCGGTTCCTTTTTTCGAGGGGTGAAGACTTTTTTAAAAAGGTGAGGTTGAGCTTTAGCCGCAGCATCCGATCAACAGTGGCGATGCCAATGAAGACTCCCGTTTTCTGGTAAAGTCGTTCCCGCAGTTCAGCTAGCGTGGCATCGGGTTGCGCTTCGACTAGTTGTTGCAGGACTTCGAGCTGTTCGACATTGAGCTTGGGTGGGGTCTGTTCAGTTCGGAGTTTAGGCGCGATGGTGCCTAATTCACGGTGTTGTTTGAGTAAATTGTGGACAAAACTTAAGGTGACTCCAAAGTTTTTAGCTAGCTGACGTTGTGAAATCTCACCAGACTCATA
>JBBSCL010000257.1:0-5257 GCA_038250345.1 Leptolyngbyales cyanobacterium | reverse complement strand
TGAAACGAAGTAACAAATCTTCATTCGCCGCTCCAACGACTTGTTAGCTGGCTGGCAACTGAACACTTCAAATCGTGGTAAGTAGTCCGACAAAATTATTTTCACACTAGCTTCGCGACAATCCAGCCTTTCAGCTACTTTTTTGTGTAATTGATTTTGTTTAACTACTTAAAGTAATCGGCTCTTCCGGATCTGTGGTTGAAATCGTATGAAAGGCTACAAAATGCCGCCCGATCGACGGCTGAAACCCAGTGATAGTTTGATATAAGGTTGTCTTATCAGCGCAAAGCCGGGAGAGCCAAGTAATCTGTGGTTCTCCCTGCCAGAGCTTCCTTATACCTATCGGATAGCAGATCAAACCTTTAAGCTACTCTCTATTCTATAACTGGAAAAGACGGATGCTTTCAACGATTAAAATTGCTGCCCACACCAGGATACTGAGACCAGCCGCTGCCGCAGCAATATCTTTAGTGACGCGGATACGATCGTTCTGCTGAGGTTCCACAAAATCGCACAAGACTTCGATCGCGCTGTTAAACAATTCAGAAATCAGCATTAGCCCCACCGCTAACAATATCAAGCTGACATCTATCCATTGTCGAAAGTAGAAAGCACCGCCTAGAATGGGCACTGAAAAAATCACTTTATAAGCAACACTAAAGTCGGTTATTACTGCAACATGAAGACCCGCTAAGATTACCTTTAGCTTTCGGATTGGATGATATCCAGGTGTGCGAAATTTGTTGGTCATGAGTAAATAGTCCTTCAAAGGGGCTGCACCGATCGCACAAATCGCTGTAATTGCCGACTTTCTAACTCCAAGACCCTCCGTGCAAAATCAGGGTCATGATCGAGTAAGTCGTCAAAGGTATCGACGGAGATCGCTAGAATTCGGGTCATTTCACTGTCTGCAATGATGGTATTCTCTGAGCTGCTGTGCGCTAGGATGTCTAGTTCATCCAGCGTCTGCCCAGGATGAAACTGTTCAACATGAATCTCAGCCCCAGTTTGATAGTGAATATTGGCATCACCTTCAATCAACAGTAACAATTCTCGACAGGTGTCGCCTGCTTCTGTGATCACGTCACCGTTGGAGTAGGTTCTCACCTCTGACCGATCGGCTAGGGCAATCAACGTTTCACTCTGCATCCGGTGGAAGAAATCGCTATTGAATAAATAAACCAATTTCTCTAGCGTCGGACATTCATTTAGAGCCAGATTTGACGTTGGCAAAGACAGTAGCCGTTCGGCAGTTTCCTGCAAAAGCTGAGGGCTGGACTTGTGAATCTGATCTCGGGCGATCGCCAGACTGCGTTCG
This sequence comes from Leptolyngbyales cyanobacterium, assembly GCA_038250345.1. GTDB lineage: Bacteria > Cyanobacteriota > Cyanobacteriia > Leptolyngbyales > Leptolyngbyaceae > ULC077BIN1. The sequence goes on along the minus strand of JBBSCL010000257.1, from coordinate 3,939 downwards.
GCATCCAATTGAGCGATCGTATAGAGTGCTGCCGCCTGAATTAAGGGATTTTGCTCCTGGAGCAGGGCTTCTAAATGACTCAAAACTTCCTCAAGGGGAGCTTCCAGAGAACAAGCTACGGGCGTTTCTCCGGGCTGAGTCAGGGATTTAAAAATTTCTGGTGGTAAGCGATCGCCCCAGTTCTCCTGCTCTAAGAGTTCCACTAAAATTGCCGGAGAAGCCCTTTGCAAAGACCTCGCTAGGGATAGAGCATTCGGATCATTTTGGAGCCTTTCCAGCGTTTCCAGAATCGATCGTACAATCAGTTCTTTTTTATGCTTTATATTTTCTCGCAGCAGCGTTAACACCGCTTGATGCTCCATGAGCATCGGTTGATTTAATGCGCGGTAACAATCAATCAATTTTGGTAATCGAGCCAGTAGAAACTCAGCCTTTTTGACACTGCCAGCGTTCACCGAAAAACCACTCAGAATCCACTCTTCTTCCTGGGGTGCGATCGAATATTCGCGGCGCAGAGAACGCATTGCGGCTGAATCTGGGAGTGACAATTGCTCAACTGCCGTGCGATTGGGCTGTTTGCTTTGTAGTAGCATTAATCGCTCCAGTGATTTGCGGTAACCGCTTAAGCGGATCTGATTTTCTAAACTGCGTTGACGATTGGGGTTGAGTAATTCTGGATCTTCAATGCCCAATTCCTCCAACACGATGCGGTGTTCGTCATCGGTAATCCCTATTTCTTGGCGCATTTGCTGCAATATTTCCAGACTGCTGGAGTAGTTCACATAACCTTCTTCTAATGCTTCTCGAACAACTCCCTTATATGCCTGGTGTCGCTTCTCGCGGGTAAAGCCAGGAAGAACTTTGGCCAATATATAGACTTCATGGGTGTTGAGGTCGCTGAGTACACGCCCTTCTAAAAACTGTGAAACGTTGAGTTGCAATTTCTCCAATTGTTTGCGGAATCGACTGGCGAGATTTTCACGGGAATAGAGATTAGGACTGCGCCGCCAAGCTTTGTAGAGCCAGAGAGTACTCAGGGAAACAAGCCCCAGGTCGTAGAGGTATTGTACCGACCAAGGCATGAGTTGCACTAAGGGACGACCGCCAAAAATAAAGAAGAAGTTGAAAATCCCAAAGGTGCAAAGAGTAAAAATGCGATGTCGAATTGTCTCGATCGCCAGCTTGGCATGATGTCGCCGACTGTAAGATTTGGCGCGTTTTTCAATCCACTGCCCGACCCCATAGCCGATCGCTGTACAGCCGCCTAACACAAGGGGAACAGCAACCAATTTGGGAATGTTGATGGAATGCCCAAATAAATACAGCCCGGGACTAAACAAAGAGGCTAGCTGATCGGTTTGTCGGAGCCACGCTCCAGAAAAGTAATAGTTCCAATTGCCTGCGTACAAATAATAATAGCCAAAATAGCCTACGACTAACCCCACATACCCATAGCGAAGAAATGAGGTTTCAGGCTTGTTTAAGCTATCCCAATAGGTGCGTTCTGCATCAATGTCAATGCAAGGATTCTGGCACGCCACACAAGCACTCTGCTCTTTACCATCCGGCAGAACAGTGCGGCACACCGATTGAGTGATGGACTGATCACTCATATGGGCTTTGCTACTTAATAAGCCCCCCGGCTCACTATAGATGCTCTGAACGGGTGCCATTGGGCAAAAGTATTGACACCAGGATTTGCCTCCGTAAAAATAGCCAACTGCGATCGCAGCCACAACTGTAAATAGTAACCAACCTGCCAGCACCAGGCGATCGGCATTAAAAAATAAAATTCGCCCACATAATCCCACAAACAGCCAGCCAAATTGGACATAGGGATAGTTTCTACCCAGCCACGAATCGGGACTGACCTTTGCCAATTCGTAGCGCACCTTCCCAGTCTTTTTATTCTCCCGTCTAAATTGTCGTTGCCAGCCTAGGGCGCGAGGAATCTGAGATAAAAAAGAAAGAGGACAGATCCGCCGCCATAGCTCATGTCCAAACACCAATAAAATAAAGATTGCGACTGGGACAATCGCTCCCCAGAAGAGGGTGGTGCTCAATGGGTAGGGTTGCTCGGATAAACATATGCCTTGCACTTCTACACAGGCGTTGGATAGCCGCAAGGGACTCCAGGGATGGTTGGGTTCGGTTAATGCCGATGTCCAGGGATCATAAAATAGGGAAACGATTACCAGGAGCCAAGCAATGGTCAATACCCAGCGAACCCAGTGCATTCGAGACTCTGGCAGTTGTGCAAACATAGACGAACTCTTTCTTTGGTCTTCATCATTGTGTGCCGAAGACGGCTAGCTGCCGCTATAGATTTTCTCTGGGCTAGCTATCGTATTTCCTCAATGAGCTTAAAATACACCGGACGTGAAGACCCAGAAAATAATCTTGCAATTACCGTCTCAACCCAAAAACGAAGCCAGCTAACGGTGAAGTTGTGCGTCGGCAGGCAACCTTGAACTCTCACAGATAACCTCTGTTCCGTCCGCACCAACGCAGTGTTAGACCGTCTACGGCGACTTGGGTTTAACCTCAAATTCCATTTTGGAGCGGTAGAAACATACGTCAAATTCCATGAAAAAGTTTGTCTGCCCTAAAATCAAAGGTGCATCCTGGCTTCTCGTCCAAGCAAACGCTAGCCGAATCGGTGCAATATCCCCAACTTGAGCAATTACAAAAAAAGGCATAGCAGGCTGGGTGCTCAAATTGCCAGCTAGTTGAATAATTGCCCTGTTGTCGTCCCAGGTAGCTCCCAGGTGTAGCCCCAAATCATATGGCATCACATTGATAGTCGCGCCACTGTCAACCAGTCCAATCGCCTCAACTGTCTGTCCCTCATGGCGAAGAACCAGCGGCACTCTTGGCAGACTGTCGAACTCGTTCTGGGAAGGATCGGTAGTGGAATAGCGGAAACGCATGACAATTAAGCCTGATCCGCTAACTCTAACGCTTGCATAAGCAAGATACCAGCCCCGAAGGTGTTGTAAGGGGTCGGCAAATCATAGGTTTTGAAGGGTTCTAAGGGTGCAATATTCTCTGCTGCTTCTAGATCCTCTGCCAGAATTCGGATCAGCTTAAGCTTTTCCACTATAGAGAGCTGCCGAACAGCAGGAAGCACTTCAGTAAGGGTCATTATCTACTCCTAGTTCAAAGTTTTACTTTCTTGAGTTTACCGCGTCTAATAATAAAACTCTTTTCATAAAATCAGAATAATAAGTTATTTAACATTTTGTGTAGGGTCGTCATGAGTGGGAATAGTTCAGATTTCTGGCAGCTTTATATCAAAAAAATCCTGCAAATGAAAGTAATAAAGCAATAAATATGACAAGAGTACAAACCAGCGGAATCCAAATACCAATCAGTGAATTGACCGTTATCAGGCCCACTATTCCCTTGCTTTTTGTCCTATTAGCGATTTCCTTAAGAAAATAACCCTCATGGGAATAACACATCTTAAGGACGATATCAAGCTTCACATGAATTCGATAAACCGTGGCCCACATTAACAAACAAAGAATGAGGCCAGATACTAAAATCAATGTAGATTTTTGGGGAGAATTTGCAGAGGCAGAGCCTCCAATGATTAAAGCGAATATCACCAGATAAAAGTTGAATCTCTGATTTAAGAGGGTTTCTAGATAAACACGCTCTTGGTTGATGTCCCAAACCACTGGACGTTCCCAAGATGCCTTCTCTTGAAATTCCATAAGTCCCTCAGTAAACACTAAAACCCAATTGAGATACCTTTTCCCGAGAATGCTCAATCACAACAGGGGCTATGACGGTCTAACTTGTTATTAGAGAGAATTTTTCCTCAGCTCCACCCCAAAACAGGTGGATAGGTAGTTTTTTTCTTGCGATCCTCCCAAATCAGGTGGATCTGAGGAAAGCTTCTTCATAATACGCAGACCGAGGTGGATCTAAGGA
>JBBSCL010000256.1:0-5261 GCA_038250345.1 Leptolyngbyales cyanobacterium | reverse complement strand
TACAGGCTATATTCTGTCGCGCTATGAACTTGGAAACGGAGAGACAAGACCTACACTGGGAATATGTCAAAAACGGATGTGGTAACAAGAATCTCTTATGAAAAGTCAAACAAACTGGCAAACAACCGCGCTGCTTTTTCTAGCGGCGATCGCTTTGTTGATTGGGCTAAATGCCTATGTCGTGATCAATCCAGGTGAAGCGGGAGTGCTGAGTGTTTTAGGAAAGGCAAGAGCCGGAGTTTTGCTAGAAGGCATTCACCTAAAGCCGCCGCTGATTTCACGGGTGGATATGTATGACTTAACGGTGCAGAAGTTTGAAGTTCCCGCTCAAAGCTCCACCAAAGATTTGCAGCAGTTGACCGCCAGCTTTGCCATCAACTTCCGCCTTGATCCGGTGCAAGTTGTCAATATTCGCCGCACCCAAGGGTCGCTGCAAAATATTGTTTCAAAAATCATTGCCCCTCAAACGCAGGAATCTTTCAAAATCGCTGCCGCACGACGCACCGTAGAAGAAGCGATTACCAAGCGGGACGAATTGAAGCAAGATTTTGATGTTGCCTTGGGAGAACGGCTGCAAAAATACGGGATTATTGTGCTGGATACCAGCGTAGTCGATCTCACCTTTTCGACTGAGTTTTCTAAAGCGGTGGAAGAAAAGCAAATTGCTGAGCAACGTGCCCAACGAGCGGTTTACATTGCTCAAGAAGCGGAGCAAGAGGCAGAAGCGGATGTGAATCGGGCAAAGGGATTGGCAGAAGCACAGCGGTTGCTGCGAGAAACATTAACTCCAGAACTACTGCAAAAACAGGCGATCGACAAGTGGGATGGCAAGTTTCCGCAGGTGATGGGTGGTAATGGAGCGCTGCCGTTTATCAACTTGGAACCCGGAAAATCGTCTTGAGTGTACTATGGAAAGAATCGAAAAATAAACCGCATCGTCTTAGACATCTAAAAAATATGCGGTGATAGATAAACAGAAGCCCTATGCTGAAGAGCGTAGAATGTAGTCTTTGGAGTAAAAGTCTTTCCAGTATGTCTTCTGTTGCCACCGAGATTGTTCTCATTTTTGCGCTGATAATCGCCAACGGTATCTTTTCAGGGTCGGAACTTGCGATTCTTTCCGCCCGGAAAGTCCGGTTGGAGCAGATGGTCAAACAAGGTGACAAAAGGGCGCGTCTGGCGCTGAAGCTGGCAGGCTCTCCCAATAATTTTCTTTCTACTGTTCAAATCGGCATTACCTTAATTGGCATTCTCAGCGGTACGGTTGCGGGTGCAACTCTCGCTCAACGGCTGGAGGGAACTTTTACGACCATTCCGTTGCTCTCGCCCTACAGCAAGCCGCTCAGTATTCTGGTAGTGGTGAGTGCGATTACCTATTTGTCATTGGTTATCGGCGAACTGGTGCCCAAGCGAATCGCGCTCAACAATCCTGAAAAACTGGCTTGCAGCATGGCGGGTCCTATGCGATCGCTGTCTATCTTAATGTCCCCCGTGGTGCATTTGCTGAGTGCCTCAACAGATGGGCTGTTGAAGCTGCTAGATATTCAGGCATCGGATGAGCCTGGTGTGACTGAAGAAGAGATTAAAGTGCTGATTGAGCAGGGCACTGAAGCGGGGATGTTTGAGGAATCGGAACAGGAGATTGTGTCGCGGGTGTTTCGCTTGGGCGATCGCGCTATTAAAACCTTAATGACTCCTCGGACTGCGATTTCCTGGCTTGATATTGAGGCACCCTGGGAAGAAAATCAGCAAGAAATTCTAGAAAATACCTATTCTCGGTTTCCGGTAGCGGAGGGAACTCTGGATAATTGTTTGGGCATTGTCAGGGCACGGGATATCTTGTCTCTGCAATTGGCGCAAGCACCCGTCGATCTCAAAACCTTGTTGCGATCGCCCCTTTATATTCCCGAAAATAGCCGTGCCTTGAAAGTGTTGGAAATCTTTCAAGAATCGGGCACTCATATTGCATTAATTACGGACGAATATGGCGGCATTGAAGGGTTGGTGACGCTGAATGATTTAGTTGAAGCGATCGTCGGTGAATTGCCATCGGTCGAAGATGAAGAGGAACCCCAAATCATTCGTCGAGAAGATGGGTCTTGGTTGCTAGATGGTTTGTTGCCACTTGAGCCATTGAAAGACCTATTGGAGCAAGAGATGCTACCGCAAGAAGAAGATGAGCATTACCATACGCTGGGTGGCTTTGTGATGGCGGTTTTGGGGCGAGTGCCTACATCAGGCAACTTTTTTGAGGCAGCCGGATTTCGCTTTGAAGTGATGGATATGGATGGAACGCGGGTGGATAAGGTTCTGGTGATGCCCCTGCCGTCTGAAGTGCAATCGGCAGAAGGACGTGATCAGGATTAAAGATCGCCTACCCGCGATCGCCAGAAGTCAAAGCGTTTGCCAAATCTGCGATAAGTATTGAGTCAAAGTGTAAGCATCTACGCCTAATTCGGAGCGATCTTGAGCCGCCAAAATTCCGGCTTGAGCGTGCCACCAGGTTGCAGATTGGATGAGAGAGGTGAGGGGCGAGAGGTGAGAGGCGAGAGGTAATTGCCTGTCAGACGCGAAGTGCTGGGCTAGGAGTCCGCCGAGTAAGCCTGTGAAGACATCGCCGCTGCCGCCACGGGCAAGGGCTGGTGTGCTGTCGGGATTGATCCAGGTTGTCTGCACGTCGGAAATGATGGTACGGGCACCTTTGAGCAAGACGATCGCCCCGGTTTGGGTTGCCGCTTGCTGAGTGGCGGTGATCCGACAGATTGAGTCTTCAGCTAGATCGGGAAATAGGCGTTTGAATTCTCCCCAGTGGGGGGTAAGAATGGTTGCTGCCGATCGCCGCTGCAATGTCGTCACCGGGTCTATACTGGCGAGATAATTAAGTCCATCGGCATCCAGCAGTAAGGGGCGATCGCTGTCTAATATTCGCTGCACGACAGCACTTGCATCGCTGGTTAAACCGGGACCGCAAGCGATCGCGCTATAGGTTTCTAAATCGTCTATGGGCAAGTGGGCGATCGCGCCTGATGCTGTTTCGGGACAGCCAATAACCAGTGCTTCCGGTAGCTGGGCGGTCAAGATTGGCTTCAGCGACTCTGGCACCGCGATGGATAGCATTCCGACCCCGCTGGCACGCGCTCCCAATCCTGCCAAAATCGCCGCTCCGCCATACCGTTGAGAGCCACAAATCAGCAGCAGGTGCCCCATCGTGTATTTATGTGCTATGGCAGAGCGATGCAAAGGAAGATGGGCGATCGCGCTGTCTGTGGTAATCCGTTTCACTTTAGGCGATTCACCCACCACTGCCCACACATCCGCAAGGGGCAAATCAAAATCAATCAGTTCTGCCTTGCCGACAAACTTCAGCGCATGATCCTGAAGCAAACCCTGTTTCCATAAGCCCAAACAGAACGTGTGAGTCGCTTGAATCGCGGCTCCTAAAACTTGCCCCGTGTCAGTATGCAAGCCGGATGGCAAATCAATGCTGACAATCGGTTTACTCCAGGTATTGACTTGATTGATCACTGCAACAAGATCGGCTGATAGCTGCCGGTCTAGCCCAATCCCAAATAACGCATCAATCAACAGATCACAGTCTTGCAGCGCGACAACCTGATCGACGAACGGAATTCCTAAGCTTTGGCAGTAGTTTGCATGATGTTCAGTTAATTCTTTGAGCTTGCTTGAGGGACAATAAACCGAAACGGAGTAGCCGCGAAAGTGTAGCTCTCGTGCGGCGACTAGCCCATCGCCGCCGTTATGCCCCGACCCAACTAATACTCCAATGCATGATTTTGGATCGGGATACAAGTCTATAATCCGACGGACGATCGCGATCGCCACCTTCTCCATCAGTGCTGCCACAGGCATTCCGGCTGCAAAAATACGGGCTTCTACCTGCCGCATTTGCTCAGCAGTAACCACAATCTGCTGGATCTGCTGCTGCCGATCAGAAAAAGAATGCCGCGTCATTTTGAATAAAATACTCGTGCATCTATGCCGCCGCTGCGGAGGTAGCTACTGACGCTTGCTGCTTCTTCTTGCTTGGTGAAGGGACCTACCGCAACATGAGGACCATTGGGCGATCGCCGGGTTTGAATTGCCTCCGGTCGGACACCCATCGTCATCATTTTGTTGGTGATGATGCCGTAGTTGGATGACGGCGTAGGCACAACCACTTGATAAAAAGAAACCTTTGGCAAATCGGCGTTCATGGCATTGGAGTTCGCGCCCATAGCTGAATTGCCCATGGCTGAATTGGGAACACCAGGATACGGGGTAGGCATTACCTGGCTTGGGTAGCCCATTGTTGCCGGCACAAATTGAGCGCCAATTCCTTGCTGATTCAAAACCGCCACCCGCTGCTGGGCTTCCGATCCCGTGCTAAATACACCTGCCTGAATCACCCGTTTACCCTGATATTCCCGCACAAACGAAGCTGCATCCACGCGCTGAATTTGTTGCAGTAGATAGGGGCTGTCTCCATTCACCAACACCTGATAGCTGGCACTGTTGCCTGGAAGAGCGATGCCTGGAAGAGCGTTGCCGGGAACTTGGGCTGGCGCTTGAAATATAGTTTCCTGTGGTGCGGTCATCGTTCCCGGCATTGGCTGCATTCCCGGCATCGGCTGCATTCCCGGCATGAGATTGACAGGCTGCAAGGAGGGCAGAGGCGCTAGATTGGGCACCGATGGCGGTGGCGGTAATGCCTGCTGAGCTAGACTTGCGGAAGTCGCCAGCAACGATCCTGCGATCGCGCCTCCAAAAACTAATCCAATCGCGTTTCTTCGTTGTTGCGTTGCCATACCATAGCCCCCACATATCAGCCTTTATGGAATGCTATGTTACACGCAGAATTTGAAGTTGAAGCAAGAAAAAAATTGAGTAGAATCACAAAAATAGGAGGCAACATTCACATTCGGTAGCTCTTTGCTTCTCGACCCCTAATCAATATTGATTGATGTCGGACGCGCCCCACTGGAAGGCATTCCAATTAACGGTTTCCGATAGTCGGCGTAGAGTTTATCGCGCCAGTCAAAAAATGGCTTAAAGGTGCCAATGTCTGCGATCCCGGCAACGCCTTTACCCTTCAGCGACTCAGGAATGTTGAGATAGTTACCTTCAGGAAACTTGACATACATCGTTAATGCAGCAACGGCAAAATCTGCCAGGGTTGGATGGTCGGTGACTAGATAGGGTTGCTCTATCAGGATGAAGCACAGAGCCGCAAGGTCACGCTTCATGGCATCATGAGCTGATTT